>CAZFAR010000098.1:0-8522 GCA_964516825.1 uncultured Thermococci archaeon | reverse complement strand
TTGAAGAGGAAGTAAGAAGACTGAATGAAAAATTCCAGGTTGATCTCAGAAATACGATTCCGGATACTATTCCCCGAGATGTTCTGCCCCTGGTAGCGAAACTTCATTACAGAAATGTCAAAAGGGTTATCTAATCTCTGCATGTCAATACAGGTATGCACCCCTGTTTATCTGCCACGTTCCGAAATAGAGGAAACCCAAATAGTTGGATTGGTGTCAGAATTTCAGGATAGAATGAGCACGGTTGGCAACTCTTAAAATGCAGTTTCATGTAGGATAGTCATGGATACGAAAAAGATGGTGAGGGAAGGCTACAATGCCATCGCTGTAAAGTACCTGACTGCACGCTTGGAAGACTCGGAAGACATGCAGCTGCTCAAGGAATTTGTGTGCAGGCTGCCAAGGGGAGCGAAGATTCTGGACGCAGGGTGCGGTGCCGGGGTACCTGTGACTAAATTCTTGTCTCAGTTTTTTGAGGTCACTGGTGTAGACTTTGCTGAAAACCAGATCAATTTGGCACATCAATTGGTTCCACAGGCTCACTTCCTCTGCAAAGACATGACAGAACTGACCTTTCCAGACAATTCCTTTGACGCAATCTGCTCCTACTACGCCATTATACATATTCCCAGGGAGGAGCATACATCATTACTTTCCAACTTTTACAGAATGCTAAAACCATCTGGCTTCATCCTTCTGTGCATGGGATCAGTAGACCTGCCAGCAGATATTGACAGAGACTACTACGGGAACCCGATGTACTGGAGCCATTATGATGCTGAAACTAATATCAAAATAGTAGAAAAGTGCGGATTTGCTGTAATCTGGTCTAAAATTGTCGTAGATGCTTCTTTTCCTGAATCGACACATCTATTCGTGTTGGCTCAGAAACCAGACTCAATAGCTAGCACCTTCTGATGAACCTTCACGACAATACAGTTCTGTTTCCGATCAGAATCCTTGTCTTCTGTTTCCAGAATTCCCCGTGTCATCCATAGACTATCTCTAGTCCGTGTTCTCTCCAGAGAATTCTTTTCGCAATCTCGTATTTGTATCTTCTTCATCCTCAGATATGCGCACCAGGGCAATGTCTCCTGTTTTGGTGTACCTCATTTTCGGGCAATCTCTTCGAAAAACACTTTTAGACCAGTCTCTGCCTTGTCCTTTCTATCTGCCACCAGGACCACGATATCATTTTCTGAACATCCAAAGGCTTTCTCAATCTCATGCTTCTCACCAGAGGAAATGCCAAAGGCAGGCAGCTCATCTGTGGAGATGAATCCCTTGACTCCTGTCTTTTTCTCCATAGTCTTGGCCACAGCTTCTGCAAAAGCTGGATCTTTTACGAGAACATTCTTGAAGTTCTCCACTTTTTCAGCCAGGACCACTCCTCCTCTGGAGATGATTCCCTTGATTAAGCCCGATTTTGTAGCTGAGAACAAGTCAGTTATGTCTTTCATGCTGTGAAATGGTTTCATACGTATTTAAGGTTTTTGTTTGGAAGGTTCTCACTGCATATCTGTTACACGTGTATCATTTCAGTAAGAAAATGAACCTTTCTTTACAGGTAAGCCTGATCTATCTGTTACACGTGTATCATTTCGGTCCATTGAGAAGGCAACCATAATAACATCTCTATGCACTTTCTCAATACAGAAACATCTCAAATAAATAATGAACCTAATAGTGTGGAAGCCTCAAACGAATCAAATCAGCATCTAAGACCATCAATTTCCTTTTCTGAAAGGAATGGCATATGGAAGGCAAGGCAGTCGCCTCGGCAGGTCCTTACATACTCGCACTGGCTGCATTTCCTTTCACAATGATCCTGCCATTTTCGCACTTTCTCAAAGATAGAAGATTTCCACAGACTGTATATATCTTTCTGGAGAAGACTCTCTTCTGTCTGGAAAGGTAAGAAATTGCAGGGTCTCAATTTCCCTTCTGAGGTCACGAGACACATAAGTTTTGCACAGGGAGAGCCTTTTATCATCGAGCCTTTGAAGATGCCCTGGAGGCATCCACCCAGAAAGATTCTTTCATTCTTCAAGAGTTCCACTATGACCCTGTATAGTTCATCACCTGGTACCTGTAACTGGGAAAGATGATCAGATCCCCTCCCTGTAGGATAGAAAGGGTATATACACAAGGAATCGAGGCCAATTCTGTCCATGAAATCAGGGAGATCGAAAGCTTCTTTCAGATTCACCTTCATTATAGTATACAGGGCCTGAACATGGAGACCATCATCCTTCAACTGGGATATCCTCTTTATTATTGTGTCAAAGGTATCAGCTCCATTCACGAAATTGTGGGTTTCTTTCGTAGTTCCGTTCAGACTCAGTGAGAATCCCCTGGCTCCTGCCTCTTTTAGTGACTGCTGTCTTTCTCTGGATAAGAGCAATCCGTTCGTGTACAAAAAAAAGGGGAGTTCTCTCTGCGTTAAATTGGCCAGAATCTTCTCAAGGTCTTTCCTCAGGAGAGGTTCTCCACCGGAAATGGTGATGTCTGAAATCCCTACCTTATCCAGATGATCTATTACGGATAAGACCTCTTCAGTAGTTAATTGTTTTGGTTCTTTTGTTCCTGCAGAGGTATAACAGTGTTTACATTTAAGGTTACACTCCTTGGTTATCTCCCACTCTACGTTGAGTGGTGCTCTCAAAATGGGCTCTACCAATTGTTGTCACCTCTCCGGAACCTGTGCTCTTTTAATTCACCTTCTGCGGGTGATGACCATGGTACTCTTTTGTTTAAAACTATTTCTGCTGATCACCTTGCTACTCTTTCTTGTTCAAACTTTTCATGGCCACAATGATTACACGTTCTTCTCTTAAGCTTTCTTTTCTAGCATACTTTTCCCTTTGTTCTGGAGTGGGTGGATCCTCCTGAAAAAGCATGCAATGATAGTAATATGTTCTTAATATCTGACTTTCTTCTCGAAATATGCACCATCAATGAAAATTGCACAGTGGTTGAAATTCATAATGGTTTCTTCTATGTCAACATATGTAAGATTATCCCAAAAGAAAAATAATCCATTAAAGAGAATATAAAAAACTGTCGTCCTCACGAACGACAGCGGGTATGAATACTAGAGTATGGTACCAGTAAGCATATAAAGGTTTCGATAGGCTCTCAGCCATTCTCTCTATTCCAGCATTTTATGCAAAGAGAAAAACAAGGAAGCACCAAAAGACCTAACGATCCATGGTAAGCCGGGATTCAATACCTATTCAATTGAGTCTAAATCAGGACTATTGCCAACCTTTCAAAAGGTTCATTTATCTTTATCTCATGTGAATTCTCCTTCCCCTTTTTCAAGCTTTCTCTTTACCTATTTTGAGGGTTCGGGGGAACTCCCTTTTAGATGCAAGACAATGTCACTGCACAAATGAACAGTTTGAGAAGAGAAAAAAAAGGGGAAAACCTTATATACAATAAAAGGAATGAGGTGAATAGCGGCTGTAGTGTAGTGGCCTAGCACTCGGGCCTGCCACGCTCGCGACCCGGGTTCAAATCCCGGCAGCCGCATCTGTAGCTACTGCTTAATTTTCTTCCTTACTTTCCTGATAATAACGGTTTGTAATATTGGACATCTACCTGACACAGCCAAGAAAAAGAAAATAGTATCAAAATATCCTAAAAAATGTCAGAAAAATGCAAGAACTAAGGTACTTCTATTGGTCCCAGAATTTCAAATAGAGCATCCTTCACGGGTTCTTGCACAAAGAAATCTAGGACAAAATGAGCATATCGCGGGGAGGCTGCAGTTCCAACGTTCAGCCTCAAAAGAATCTTCTTGTCATATACAAGAATGTTGTAGGTCTCCAGAATATCTCTGTAGAAAAATCCCTCGCTCTTGAAATAGTTGAAAAGTGCATTATAGCTTCTTCCAGGATTTTCACGCACGAACTCTGCCATCCTCTGTCCAAGATCTCTGTATTCATCTGGCACATCCCACAGATCGACTTCCCAATGGTATTTCTCATCTTCTTGCATACTCTGAAGTGAATCAAACCCATCTATGACTTCCCTCAAAGATGCTACTGCTTCTGTATTTGAAGCAATTTCCATCTCTTTCACATTTTTCATCTCCTGAAATTGCATTCCTGTCATCTTTTCCACCCTTCCTGAACGATAGATGTATCACTATTTTGGCTTTGCTTCTCACCCTCAATTTGTCACAACCATAATAAAGGTGTTTGTGAGAGAAGAGCACGAAATGTGAGACTTTCATACTCAATGTGAACTTATCAATAACGAAGACTGGACAAATAATGCATATTACAGAAGTCACGGCGTGAAATCTGTTGTTTTCTTTGGTGCGTGACATTCTGATCAGATATCATCAGTTCTTTCTTCATTTGTTACACGTGTAACACTTGAGAAACTGGAGTCGTCAAAATCAATAGTCAAATAACCCAATTGTAAGTGTACTAATGTGTCTCGAATTGTGTGAGACAGTTCATGAAGTATTAGAGAACCTCTCTGGGATCGATTCTGTGAGGCATCTCAAACTGGATTCCTGATTCTGTCTTATAATAAAGGAGTCCTGTTCTAATCGTTGTATGGGGAATGACCTTGAAATTGAACATCGTCTTTTCCATCTTGATGAACCGCATCCTTGTAATCAATTCTGTTCCCTTCTCCAGCTCTACGAAACGGATGACTCCATCTGCCAGGTCAGATATTGTGGACACTGTCTTGGTCTCATGCATTCCTTCCATCAGCAAAATCAGGAACACTCCTCCATAGAGTTGAATGCAGTAGTGCAGTTCTTCCAAGAATCGCAGCACAGGTTCCAGTTCATAGGTTCTCAAAAGATATGATAGATTGTCGAGGACACCACGTACTTCTCCCTGGATCTTCTTTACCCTATCTTTCACAAAGATATCGAGCCGCTTCAGTGTGTCTATCTTCCAGAAAGGATCAGTATCAAATTTGGTCTCCCCTGCAGGCAGGAGATTGTGCTCTATTGCGAATTCTTTCAAGCGAGCAGTATAATCATCTACGAAAATGAGCTTTCCTGAGGAGACATAGTCTCCTATCCGTGCGTTGATGGGCACCATGGACTGTAAGATCTCTTTTGCTGTTCTTCTCAAGGTAAAGTACACTGCATTGGAGCCATTCTCCAATCCATGACAGAGGAACTGCTGCGAGAACTCCTCAGATCCACAACCAGGAAAGCCCCGGAGGAGAATGAGCGATCTGTCAGGGAATCCTCCCCCAAGAAGGTTATCCAGGATACGAAGACCCGATGGGAGTTGCTTCATAGAAATTATATGCATCAAATCCTTATAAGGTTTGTTCTGGAATCTGTTCGGGGAGCTCCTCTTTCATTTTGATCTTCTAATCCTGTACTGGAATAAGGATATGTGAGTACACAGTTGCTGAGAAAAGGTGGCTGGTGAATATGATCAAAAGGTTGGTTGGGTGATGTTACACGTGTAACATCCTAGGACTTTCTATCCTGTAGAAACAGTCCTCTGGACTCACCAAGAGTGGAGTTTATTCAAAAACAGAATTGTACAGGAACTTTGGCTGCTTCTGCAACTCTTTTTCTCAGGATATGATCGTATTCAGAATTGGATCTGATAGAACAGAATTCAAGAATGAGTTCAGGCTTCCATGGTTTGAGTGCAGACTGGATTCTGGTCCAGGCAGAATTGTACAAATTCATCCTGTCCACGATAATATACTGAACGCAATCAGACAGGACATCAAACATTTCAGTAATAGACTCCTGAGAATCGGATAGAAAGGGGATGATCGGACCAAAAAAGGCGTACGTAGGGATTCCTGCCTCATGAAACCCCCTTAATGCTTTTAGTCTTTCCTGTATCGAGGAACTTCCGGGTTCAAATATCGATTTTGTTTCATCATCCAGGGTAGTAAAGGTAAAACCAACCTCACAGTTAACATTCTGGAGTACATCAATATCTCTGTACACTAAAGAGGACTTTGTTAGTACAGAAACGAAAAATTGAGTATTTTCCAACTGTTCAAGACATTTCCGGGTTATTTCATACTGTCTTTCTACTGGCTGGTAGGCATCGGTCACACTGGAAAAGAGGACTCTCCCTTTTCGGACTTTTCTCAACTGCTTCATCAGAATGGTGGGTGCATTGATTTTAACATCCACGAATTCACCCCAGGGTTCTTTGTGATTACTGTATTTTTTCATGAAAGTGGCATAGCAGTAGACACAATTATGCTCGCAACCAGTATAGGGGTTAACAGCATAATCCACGCCATAAATGCGTGATTTCACCAGTATAGATTTGCATAGAACTTCCGAAGTCTTCATTGAATTCAAAGAGGTATGAACGTTTAAAAGCCTTCTCAAGAGCTGTATAACCACCAATTTATGCTACTGGAACGACAATGAATCTGTCATGTTACATGTGTAACCAGTACTTCGAAACCCATTTAAGTCTTTCATGAGAGAACCTTCTATGTACGATCTCCATGTCCATATCATTGGCCATGAAAAAAGAGTGAGAGACTACTCAGGAAATGTTGATAGCTGTGTATTGAGAGCAGACCTCTTGGGACTTGAGGCTCTGGGATTTGTGGATCATTACCCCTACAGGATAAAAAATGTCCAGAAAATTAGAGAGAGAATTGAATACTACAAGAAACATGCAGATATTCCTGTATGGTATGGAGCAGAAATCTATCTGCCCTCCAATATCAAGATCCCAAAATACTTTGATTTCTCTTTGGGGCACATCAGAGCTGGATATAATCTTGAAGAAGCCTTCAGGATGGCTCTCCAGAAGAATATTGATATCATTGCCCACCCCTGTGCTTACGGGGCTTACTGCTCACATTCCCGTATAGAGCAGTCTGCTGATTCTGGAGTTTCGCTGGAGCTGTCAGAAAAAGCACTGATATACTTGCCTGAATGGCTGTACGAGAGGGCTGTAGAGTTGGATATTCCTTTGACTCTCGGTTCTGACGCTCATTCTGCTGAGGACATGGGGTTTCCCGAAATACTAGAGAGAGGGTTAAACTGGACACCTCTGGAGAAGATACCTTTTGTGGAGGAGAGGGGATGGCTGTAGTCATTGCTCTGGATCTCGATAGGTTTTCTGATGTGACGAGGAGAAAGGGATGGACAGAGTATTCTCCAAATCCCGTTACGCGTTATCTGAGCCATGCAGTATCAGAATTTGCAGAAAAGCATCAGGCTACCGTTTTGTACGGGTTGGATTTTGAGAGAGGAACAGAAGAAGCCCAGATATACTGTTCTGATCCTGATCTGGAGGCTGTCATTGCTGATCTGGAAAATGTCAGAAAGGATATCCAGATCATGGGTGAGACAACTTTAAGCGTAGGTATTGCTAGTGTTGCCTCAGATATTTCTGTAAAGTCTTTGAAGGACTTTCCGCTCGCTAAGAAAGCTTTAAAGGAGTCGAAAAGGAAAAAGAAGATCGTCCTTCTCTAACTATGAGAAGGTCTGCATCCTCTTTACCAGGAATTTCTTTCTGAACTCGTATGCATAGTCCAGAAGATCGCAGAACTCCTGATCTGCTCTCCTGGAAAATCCGTCTTTTGCTTCAGCTTCCAGTAGTTTAACGATGTAGTCGACGTTATTCATAATTATTATTGATTAATAATAGTATATAAATCTTTCGATTACAATCGTATCTTTTAGGCAATGAAAGAAGGTGAAAGGTGGGTTTTTGCGAAATCTTCAATTCTGAACAATCACTCATGAATTGGTGACATTTCATCTCGCCCAAGCCGAAATGTTTATATGTTTAGCGATCAATCTCTATTCGGATGAGATATAAAATTTGTGAGATTATAGGACACAAACTACAGAAAGGCCCTATTGAACTTCGGCTTTATGTTATATCAGGGGGTGGATGGCTAGGCCCAGTTCAGTGCACTGTCTTTTACTGGCAAGAGCCAGATCTTCTCCTAAAAGAGGTTATGGATAAAGCACTTGAATTACCTCATACTATGAGGACTTCAAAACCAAGAAGATTATATAGTCGCAGAAATAGGTCTTTTTTGGTAGAAGAAAGGACATTTGGTCAACAGAAAATCAAAACTGGTGATATTGTTGTACTGACGGATATTGATGATATATCTGAACTGGAAGCGATCCTAAAAGTCATTCCACTACCAGAAGAAAAAGAAGGAAAATCAAGAAGCCGGGCCAAGATAGTTGCTAAAGGATTTATTCAGGGAATCCCATGGATTGGACCGGGAATTGCTGCCCTCCTTTTTGGGGAAGATTGCTAGATTGATTTAAGGTCTGCAATAGACAAAGAGTCTTTCTGTGCATTGAATCCATCATAAGGATAGGTCTGGCACCCTCATCCTCATCCTCGAGAGCTTCGTCATGATCTCGTCATGCGAAATTTTACCACGAAAAATTGTCGGGACTCTATAATCCTCATCCTCATTCCTCATCCGAAATCTTTATAAAGTATCCTCCCCAGTTTCTTTCATGAAAACGCAAAGAAGGGATTTACTTCCAGGTTGCTAGTTTTTGTATCTACCTA
>CAZFAR010000097.1:0-8555 GCA_964516825.1 uncultured Thermococci archaeon | reverse complement strand
TATCCGAAGTAGATGTCCCAGCCAGGAGCTCCCAGATCTTCTGCAGTGTTCCACAGAGTCTGCCTCACCTGATCATTAGTGTAGTAGGGGTAGACTGCCAGAATCAAGGCTGCTACTCCAGATACATGCGGGCAGGCCATGGAAGTACCAGACATGTAGGCATACCCACCGTTTCTGTACGTGGAATATATGGACACACCTGGGGCTGCTACTTCAATTTCATACCCGTAATTACTGAAGTAGGCTATCAAGTCACTTGAATCTGTGGCAGAGACAGCTATCACTGAGGAGTAGCCTGCAGGTAACATATCTGGGTCGAGGTATGCATCGTTTCCCGCTGCAGCCACCAAGACTACCCCAGCTGCCCAGGCAGCATCACAGGCAGCCTGTAGAGTGGGCCAAGTACCATAACCACCCCAGCTCATGGAAGCAACATCCATGCCATTGTCCACGCACCACTGGATTCCCTCGACACAATCACTCAAGTAGCCGCTTCCAGATGCATCCAGCACTTTGACACCGTACAGCCAGGCTTCAGGTGCTACACCAATTACACCAATGGTATTGTTTACAGCGGCAATAATACCTGCACAGTGTGTTCCGTGGCCATGATCATCATTGAAGTTGGTTGATTCTGCAATGCAGTTGTATCCACCCTTGATGTTTGCTTTCAAATCGCGGTGGCCCGTGTCAATACCTGTGTCCACGACAGCAACCTTGACTCCAGTTCCTCGCGAAATTGGCCATGCCAGGTCAGCATCAATTCGGTCCACACCCCATGGGATTACCTGCTTTGAGGGTTTTCCAGCAGGCTGCACTGGCTTTACAAGTGGTAAATACTGATCTGGTTCAATGTATTTGATGTTGGGATTTTTGGATAGTGCAACTATTGCAGGCTCTGGCAATGTGGCAACTACTGCTGGAATCAGATGGAAAACCTCGTGGACCTGACCGTGCTGCGCAACCAGGGAAACATCTGGTGTATTATAGAATACGATGATCACTCTCTGAGGTTGTGGCGCTGCTACAGAGTAGAGCGAAATCAAAAGGCAGAAGACGAGCACTCCGGTACCGATCTTTCTCATTTTTTTTCACCTCCTTTTACTTGTCTAGATCATAAGAACAACCAGTGCTTATAAACTTTTCCATTACTGATTATGGAACATAAATATTATCCTTACTTATTGATTCCAGTATAGGTGAACATGTCAAAATTCTCCAGGATTTAATAAAGGAAGGGACAAGTCCGATTCTCTACTTAAGTCATGAGGCATCACTGGAAAAGCTGAGGTTTGTCATAAGAAGGACAAACCCAAATTATTTAAAGACTGAGTGCTTCATAGCAATAAAAGCAATAGTAGCAAAATCCGAAATCATACGGAGGAAGATAGTAATGGCAAAAATGGAAAAAACTTCTTTACTGTCACCAGTTAAGGGAGTACAAATGGTTTGGGCCCTCACAGGGAAATTTGCGAAAGACAAACGCTCACAATTCCTCCCTTCCCAGGTGGAGGAAGAGATAAAGAGATTGAGAAAATACGTAGAGGGAGGTTCAGAGAAGGGCCCAGAAAGGGGTGCAGATGAGGATGCAGAAAAAAGATACGTCTCAAGAGCATTGGTGGCCATGGAGGCCAGTCTGCGCTCCGTACACACGATCTACAAAGGCCGTGATCTCAATTTTGATGAGAATGAACGGTTGCGATCAGCCTCTCTCAAGTCAGTAGAGGAAAGTATGCAATTTGGGACCAGACTGAGAGACCTCTTGAAATCGCTGCCAGGAATGACTGTGGGTGGTGTAAGTGGTGCTACTTTCGGGCAACACTTTGTAGCCCAATTCCTTGAAGAAGGTAAAAACGCAGCAAATGGCACTACAAATGGAGCAAATGGCGCTGATGCTTTCTTAGAGTCTGGAATCTTACTATGGACAATAGTCGCAATAGGAATCGTGGCAGGCTACCTGCTCAACTGGCTATTCCTAGCATGGGTAGGGAGGAGGAGGCAAAGACTCTATTTTAGGCAGGATTATGACAGAAACCTTTACTATCACCAATACTTGAGATTGGTCAGAGAGATATTGAGATCTTTGTACGAGGATTTGGATCAAATTCACAAAGACAGTTTTGAGAAAATCTACTCAATAGGAAACAAGAATCAATACATTGGAGAGATACTCGCGGAAGCAGAACCCAGGCATTGTGCGTACGTGGATAAACACATGCAGGAGAAGAAAATAACACCTGAACTTTGGCCACTATGCGAGACTGGAGAATTTTGCGAAACTGGAGACCCGAAGAAATCGGATATGAAAGCTGCTGTAAAGGAGTGCCCCCACTGGAAGGCTGAAAAATACAAAGATGAAATGGATATGTGCCAGATATTGTGGTACTGGCTTCGATGCTTACGGATGAGGATCTGGTGATTTGCTTCGACTTCATTCCAATTGCTTTGGAACATTTCTGGATCAGAAAGAAGATTTTCCCAATCTCCATTTTCCTTATTGGTTCCTTTCAAATGTAAGAATTCCTAAATAATTCCTTTGTTACACGTGTAACATTCACAGAAGAAATGCGACTAGACAACCTTCATTGTGCCTGGACTCTTATGAACTCTGTCTTTGGCATTCTTGAACTAAGGGACTCTGTTCTCGCTCCTCCTGAAAAAGCACTCATATTGTCGCATGTAGCACTTAGTACTCTTATCAAATAAAGCTTAAATTTAGAAGATTTAGAATAGTGCTATGACACAAGGCCCCGACAGATATCACTGGATACTCTACCATCTGGAGGCCATGAGCTATGGTCGAAAAAAAGTGGACAAGAAAATGGCAGCCTTACCCTCAGATTTTCACCTAGTTCAAGCAGATCCGGAGAAATTGAGGCAGATCATCTCGGAACTCAAAGAACTGCTCAAATGGCATGTGGAGTTCATAGAATATCATAAACAGAAGGCTACATCCCACATCCCTGAAACAGAAAAGACAAAATGGGCCAGAGAACGAAGAGACGCTGAGAACAAATCCTATGAAACTGCTTTCCTGACAGCAGACGAGCTGCCTGGTGAGAAAATTAGAGAAGATTTCAAAGAATGAAGTGGTCCAGTATGCATTCACTATCAGAAGTGATGATTCTTTCGTTAACTAATACGTCAATTATCATTGTTGATTAACGTTATTGATTCAATGTTACACATGTAACAACAAAGAATGTCTTGAACAAACGAAGAAATGGTCCGCTCTTGGAATCACTGATCATACATGGAAAAGTATAATAAGTGGGAACCAATGAAAGTGATGAAATGAATAGAGTTGAACGAGTAGTCGAATGTATCAAGAAATATGATCCTGAAAAGATAATAATGTTCGGTTCTCATGGTAGAGGCGAAGCTGACGAGTACAGTGATCTGGATTTTGTGGTAATTAAGAGGACAGAAAAAAGATTTATTGAAAGGTTGATAGAGATTGCGAAATTGATGGATAATGATCTAGACAAAGTTGATGTCTTTGTGTATACACCGGAAGAATGGCAGAAGATGAAAGAATGGGAGAGTCCATTTGCAGAGACAGTGATTAAGGAAGGAGAGATTCTATATGAAAAAAAGCAAGGAAGAGGCAGTAAGATGGCTGAGACAGGCTGAACATAACCTGATGGTGGCTGAAAGCAATTTCAAAGCTGGTTTTTACTCTGATGCTTGTTTTATGTGTGAGCAAGCCGCGCAGATGGCATTGAAAACTTACTTGATTTTCACAACTGGGAGACCAATAGCATGGGAACGCTCTATCCAAACACTTGCTCGAAGATGCAGACAGTATGACGAAGAGTTTGAAGAAGCAATCGAATATGGCAAAATCCTGGACAGGTATTACATTCCAACAAGATACCCAGATGCTCTAAGCCCACCAGCTGTTCCATATGAAACCTATATTGAAAAAGATGCTTCTGAAGCGATTTCTTTCTCGAGAAAGATAATGAGAATTGCAGAGAGAAAAATCAAACACAAATTGACAAATGATCGTAATGCGAAGACGATTCTAAAAAAAGGAAAGTCTACCTGTGAGTCATAGACCACCCAGATTGCCGCCTTCTCATCAGGTATCTTTCTCTAGAAAAGAAATGTTACACGTGTAACGCATTGGGAATAGTCACCAAAATAGAGCAACTACTTTTTACTCTTGTACGCAAAAGCTTTTTAAGCCCAAAGGAGACACATCATCATGGAAGACAAGACAAAGGTTTCCCTGCTCTACATGCTCGTGGGTACAATTCTGGGAGTTGCATCTGCGTTTCTGAGCATCCTTGGCGTTCCCAACAGCGCAATTCTCATTCTCTACATTATTGTCGTCTATCTTATGACCTACCAGTATCATCTCATAGGAGTGAAATTCGAGAGACTGGGAGAAAAACGGTGGAGATCAACTCTAAATGGTGTCTGGCCTTCTCTTCTTCCGTGGCTGGTCGTCTGGACCATGGTATTCTATCAGATTTCCCCTGTCATTGTTCTGGCAGATGCCTCCGAGAGGGAGGCTGCCGAAGGCCTGGGAGCTTATCTAGAATCCAATGGTATCAGTGTCAAGATTACTGATGACTACAGCAGACATGTATTTGCCCACAAGATGATGGTCTTTGGCTCCTATGTACCAATACCTTTGGGATCAAGTTATGGAATAACTGCTTTTCCAGATATCATCCTGGGGCTGCTCGGAATGGAAATGGACAGAGGAACTGTAACAGTAGAGAAGGTAGATTCTGGAGAGATCATACAGGTTCGGAAAACAGGGAGGTTAATCATTATTATTTCGGGTCAGAAAGAGGATAGAGCGCGCATTGCACAGGAAAACAGAGAATTACTGTACAGCCTGCTGACCCAGTGAGGTGATGCAATGACTGCAAAAGATGTGGCCTTCGTCATGCTCTTTTTCCTGTTCATTCTATCAATCATAGGAAATGTCCTGCTTCTGCCCTCCTACCTCGAATCTGACTATGCAGAAAGAGACCTCAGGCAGAGAATAGCCAATCTCGAGAATGAAAAAAATAGAATCTTCTACGACCATCAGCATGAGATAGATGAACTCGAAGATGAGAATCAGGATCTTGAAGAAGAGATCGAGACATTGGAGAGTATTGTAGCACAGTTGAAAAGTGAGCTTGAATCACGCTCAGGAACAACATTTTCTTATGAGGCCTTGATAGACTCTTTGAGAGAAAGAATCTACGAGCTCGAGGCAGAAAACCTGCAATTTCAGGAAGAGCTCAATGAGTGCAGAAGTGAAAGAGCGTACAGGAGTGGTCACTGCTACTGGTGCGATCCCTGCCCTCATTGCTGCCCGTGCTACGGTTATCCTCCATACGGGTGCCAGCAGTCTGTATCAGTTTCCAATGTTCCAGGTTTCTTCGGGGGGCAGGCGTATGATGCAGTGATCTACGTGTATTTCTATTCTAATTGTTATGTACTGCGCATATATGTGGACATTCTGGATTTGAATACTCTACAGATCGTGGGCGTGGATTGGGATTGATATGAGGATTGCAGTGCTCGACCTCGATAAATGCCAGCCCAAGAAATGTAATTTTCTGTGCATAAAGTTCTGTCCTGGCGTAAGAATGGGTGAGGAAACGATTGTCGTAGATGAGGATACGAATAAGCCAGTCATCTCTGAAATTCTGTGTTCTGGATGCGGCATCTGCGTTCATAAATGTCCTTTTGGGGCTATTACTATTGTAAATCTGCCTCAGGAACTGGAACAGCCCATCCACCAGTTTGGGCCCAATACATTCCGGCTTTACAGACTGCCCATACCCAGGGGGGAGCAGATTCTGGGATTGCTTGGTGCAAATGGAGTGGGAAAGACGACAGCAATACGGATTCTGTCTGGAGAGATCACTCCAAATCTGGGAGAGTACAGCTCCTGTGAACAGCATGATCTCTCTTTGTATTTCAGGGGATCAGAGCTGCAGACATACTTTGAAGAGCTCCAGTCAGGTGAAATCAAGGTGATTATGAAGCCGCAGCAGATCACGAAGATACCTGCCGTCGTCAAAGGGAGATTACAGGATCTATTTGAGAAAGCAGACGAGCGAGGTACGTCAAGGGAATTGGTCAGATCCTTAGACATGGAAGCAGCCTTACAGAAAGAGGTTCAGAACTTATCAGGAGGGGAGTTACAAAGGCTGGCACTGATAGCAGCCATGTGCAGGGAAGCAGATGTATACTACTTTGATGAGCCATCTTCCTACCTGGATATTAGCCAGCGATTGAATGTTTCAAAAGCTATAAGAGCATTATCTGAGGAGAAGAGTGTTATCGTGGTAGAGCATGACCTGGCCCTTCTGGACTATCTCTCCGATTATATCCATATTCTGTACGGGCAGCCTGGAGTGTACGGCATCTGCTCAGTACCTTATGGAGTGAGAGTGGGTATTAATTCGTATCTGAGAGGATTTCTAAAGGAAGAAAATGTTCGATTCAGAAAAGAGGAGATTGTTTTCGATACAGCTGGAAAGATCTGGAAGGGAAAGGAGATCATGCTGGGATATCCTCCGCTGCAAAAGAAATTTGAAGGATTCACATTCCAGGGAAACGGAGGGGAGATCCACATTGGGGAGGTCATTGGGATCATTGGACCTAATGCTATCGGGAAGTCTACCTTCGTGAAGATTCTGGCAGGTGTTCTTGAGGCAGAAGAGAAGTTTAGAACTACGCTCAGAATTTCGTACAAGCCGCAGTATCTGGAATCTGGTTATGAGGGGACTGTATCACAGGTTCTATTTCAAATGAATAGGGGTCCTTTGAGTTCACTGCAGATGACAGAGCTGGTGAGACCTTTAGGGCTCGAACCTTTGATGGATAATATTGTTTCTGAATTGAGTGGAGGAGAACTGCAGCGGCTGAGTATTGCTTTGTGCTTGCTGAGGGATGCAGACATGTATCTCTTGGATGAACCTACTGCTTACCTGGATGTGGAACAGCGATTGAGCATGGCCAAGATGGTGCGAAGGTACATGGAGCAGAAGGAGAAGGCAGCCATGGTGGTGGAGCATGACATAGTTTCTGTGGATTATCTTTCAGATCGACTGATCGTTTTTTCAGGAATTCCCGGGGTTGAGGGGGAGGCATCATGTCCCATGGGATTGAGAGATGGGATGAATCAGTTTTTAAAGAGCATTAACATTACGTTTAGAAGAGAACCTGATTCAGGTCGTCCGAGGGCAAACAAGGAAGATTCCTTCCTGGATAGAGAACAGAAGGCAAAGGGAGAGTATTACTATTCATAATCAGATAAGAGGTTTGAAGAAGCTGAGAAATCGATTTGAGCCAAATTTCCCTCAGAATGATTTTTCTATCCAGACGTGTAGAATACTCCTTCTCTGTTACGTTATATACACGTGTTCTGGAATGCGGTAGAAGTCTCCTACTCTTGTTCTGTCTAACCTGTTCCGTTCATGTCTCCACTGGAAGTTCTTTATAAAGCACGAGAGATTGATGTTCAGCTTGAACTGCATTGTAAGACGGAGGAGTTTTGACTCATTGGGAGAAGACTTGGTTGAAAGGTCTTCAGAGAAGTATTGTGTAAAAACAAAAAAGATTCTGAACAAATACACAGGAAATTGGAGCAGCCTGTTCTACAGCACGAGCTTTGACATCACGTTAATTTCCTCCTCTTTTACGTCTTCCACCTGACATCTTTCATCTGAGGAAAAGCTTCAATTACTCTTGCACCGATGACATAAATGAAGGTGGAAGAAAGGGAAGTGAATACATTGACCCTCTTTATCTTTCACATTCAAAAGGCTTAAAAGTTAAGAAAGTCAAAGAAAAATGGAGTGAATAAAGATGATTGAATGGATCTTCATAGTATTATTAGTGATATGCTTGTTCGCTCTATTCTTAAAATATAGTCAGTTGGAGGGCGAAATTGAGATAAGATCACGAAAAATGTTTGATGAATGGAAGAAAGTGGAGATGCAGAGAGAGCTAAATCTGTATACTTTGGAATGGAGACAGGATGAAGAAAGAATGGTTAGAGAAGATGCAATAAAAAAGAGCGAGAGCGTTATAAGGGGTAAGATAACAGAACATCTAATCCCATATTTTCCAGGTTTCAGATATAATCCCAGGGATGCACGATTTGTAGGAACGCCGATCGATTTTATTGTCTTTGACGGCTTAAGCGAAGATGAACTAAGGAAAATAATCTTTGTTGAAGTAAAAACTGGAAAAACTGGGGGTTTATCAAGAAGGGAAAGACAAGTCCGAGATTGTGTTGAGAATAGGGAGGTAGCTTATGAATTGTTGCATAATGCTGGTACTGAATCTAGACCGATCAGCTATGAAGAAAGAAGTGAGGTTTCGATGCCCAGAAGTGAGAAATCACTGACTGTAGCAGACACTGAGGGTGTCAGAATTGCAGAAAACAAAATTACGACTAGGGCGCATGCTGTTGTTCCAATTGTGAAATCCTCAGGAAGACGAATTACAAGGTGCAATGAATGTCCGAATTTTGAAAAAATAACGGAAAAATACGGGTACTGCAGATTGCATTCTAAGTATTTGTGTTTAAA
>CAZFAR010000096.1:0-8823 GCA_964516825.1 uncultured Thermococci archaeon | reverse complement strand
GGGATTGACTATATCAAAGAAGAGAGTCCAGACATTCTGATCATGAGTGGGCCTCCTACCTACCTCTTGGATACAAGAGATATTCAGAAGGCAGAATCCAACATTCTCGAAGTTATGGACTACTGTGACGAGCTCATTCTGGATCATCACCTGGTTAGAGATTCAGGTTTCAAAGAAGCTTTACCTGAAGTCTGGAAAAGTAAGAAAGTGAAAACTGCAGCAGAATACAAAGGCTTTCCCAACGCGCTCCTGGAAGCAAGAAGAAAGGAGCTGTTTAAAGAACTTCCCTGATCATCTCAGTGACTCTTTCTGTGCCTAAAGCGCTGATCAGATTGCCTGCTCTCGGTCCTCTGTCAGTTCCCAGAATGATCTGGTAGAGTATGCCAAAAACTCGTCGAGAACTCACATTGTGCTGACTCGCAACGGTGAAAATGAGTTCCTGAATCTTTTCTCCAGCTGTACAATTCAGAAGTTCTTCTGAAAGGGACAGGAGTGCCATCCTCTCCTCAGCAGTCAGGGTAATCTCCTCTTTTACTTCTTCTATTTCTTCTGCCCATTCTGTAGCGTATGCAATCCTCTGTCTCAACTCTTCATCCTCGAATTTTTCAACTAACCCAGATCTCTCCAGAATACCTTTAAAAATCTCGTAGCGGTTCTCCATATCTTCAGGCAGCATACCTGCAATGCGCACCAATGTTTCGTAAGCAAGAATTGGTCCTATTTTTCCTGGTAGATGCAAGAAGTTTACGTACTCATACAATCTGGTCAGATGCTCTCTTTCCCGTTCATTCTGTATCTTCTCTTTTCCAAAATACACTCGAGCCAGATAATCCACTTCATTCATGTACTTTGGAATCTCATCTACATCCACTACTCTGGTGGTAGCAAGCCGTTTCAGCATGAGTAACCGCAGACTCTCAGGAGACCCGTAGGACAGCCACACCTGGGGAGTGAATACATTTCCCTTGCTCTTCGATATTCTTCCCCCTCCTCTTTCTACAAACAGCTCGTAGAAAGCATGTACTGGCGGCTCTATGTGAAATACCTCTTCAGCAATGCGATCATTGACCCGCACTGAATCCAGAATATCCTTTCCAAATGCTTCGAAACTGACATCTAACACCTTCCATCGGGCGGCAAATTCTACCTTCCAGTTGAGTTTACCGTCGCGGATGGATGCTTCACCCTGATTCTCGCATCCTGTTACCTCCAGATATTTCCCTGTCTTTGAATCTGCCCCTGCAAACTCCTGATCACACATATACAGAATCTTCTTCTCTTCCGGAATCCACTCGTAGGCTCTCGTGGTATAGATTCTTCCACATTCAGAGCAGATCACATGGAATGGGAGCTGTTCAAGGTATTTTTTCTGGGCAGTCATTTCATAAATGATCTTTCCAGCTTCTTCCCAGTTGTTCAAAGCTTCAGTAACCACTTCATCGAGCAGCCCCTTCTCGTAGGCTTCATTCCCACTCTGAAACATGAATTTGACACCCACCTTTTCCAGAGCATCTGCCAATAATGAGGACATGTGGGCTCCATAGCTTGGATGACAATAAAAGGGGTCTGGAATCAGGGAGACAGGATGTCCAATATATTCTTCAAGGAATTCAGGAAACCCAATAGGAACCTTTCTCAATCCATCTCTGTCATCTGAGAATGCGATGAACTCACTGTCTACTCCCCTGTCCTCCAGAGCGAGAGTGACAGTATAGGATCTGATTCCATCGCCTACAGATCCTACGTGAGGGATGCCTGAGGCACCTAAGCCACACTCAGTTATGTACACTTCTTTGTGTCTCTGGATAACTTCTTCAGCAACTTTGTCTGCCCAGAATATCATGCGCTCACCTCTTTGGTTTTTCTTCCAGCATTTATAAGGTTTTGGTAACAGTATTCTCCAGTTATCAGGCTGTATCTCACCTTAATTATAAATATTAAAGAAGACTTGATGTCTGAAGGGTGCTCCGTAGGAACATGATGGACTGACCAGTTTCTTCACCCATGGACCTGTGATACATAAGGGTGATGTCTGAATATGATCATGTTACACGTGTAACATAGCGCGGATGCAGACTCATAAGTTTTCCTGTAGATGAATCTATTGATGGTGAGAGCAGTATTTCGGAAAAACGGCCTGAAAAATGCAGCTTCAATTTGACTTTGGCAGAGTAAAATGAAAGGTAGATCCTAATCCGTACACACTCTCTACCCAGATTCTTCCCTTGTGCTCCTCCACAATCCCCTTGGCAATGAACAGCCCTAACCCAGTTCTGCCGTCCATTCTCGCATACTCAGTCTCGGAAGGAATGATGAAGAACTCTTCAAATATCTTCTGCAGATACTCCTGCTGGATTCCCACACCCTCATCCATGACTGCTACTTCTACCTCCTCCGGAAGGTCGTACAGCTTAACTGTTATCCTGGACCCTTCTGGAGAGTACTTGAGTGCATTATCCAGCAATACTGTGATTACCTTCCACATGCCATCTCTGTCTGCTTTAACCAGTGGGAGCTTATAGGGTCCTTCCACGTCAATCCTCTGTCTCTTTGTTTCCCATGATGGACGAAGCTGCGCTTTCACATCTCTAACCAGCTCCACAAGCGATATATCTTCTTTCTTTATTTCCAGCTTCCTTTTTAAAATCCGGGAAGAAATCAAGGTCTTATCGATGATCTCCTGCAGCCTTTCTGCACTGGCCTGCAGCAGCCCCACTTTCTCATCGAGTTCAGAGGACAGCACCCCATATCGGCCCATCTTCATCATTTCAAGGTACAGCTTTATCGCTGTCAGTGGGGTTCTCAGTTCATGTGATGTGATATCGATGAATTCAGATTTCATCTGGTTTGCTTCCTTCAGTTCTTCGTACAATCTGGCCTTGGCAATAGCCAGAGCAGTCTGGTTCAGAAATCCACTTAATGCATCTATGTCCTCCTGTTCAACCTTTTTCCTACTTCCAAATACAAGCATTCCTACAGATTCTACACCAGCTATCAGGGGGAGGACAGTAACCCACTCCACATTTCCCAGTCTGTGGAGAGCACCTGCCAATCTGCGCAGGTTCTCTTCTCTTGTGTAGTCCCTGAGCAGTCTGGGAACATCATTAGTGACCAAGGGCTTTTTCTCCTCTATGACCTGTCTTAATAGACTCCCTTCAAACAGGGGGATTCTGTAGTCCTCCAGCGAAAACCCTACTAGTTTCATGATCTTATTTAATAATTTAGAGTTAATATCAAATTCCTTTACCAAGAGATACTCCCTATCATCACTCAGAAGATATACAGAAGGCGCATCATAACCAAAAACTGAGTTTATCCCTCTCACAAGTATTTTCAGTATTTCCTCCAGATCCATGGTAGAGTTCAAAGCATTGTTGATCTCCTGGAGCAGACTCAACTGTCTGTTGGAAAACTCAAGATCCTTTGACTTCTTCTCCAGAACATCAGAATACTGGAGCTTTCCCAAGGCCTCGTTGATGATCTGCCCTAACGTTTCCAAGACTACGAAGTCATGGTACTCCAGTATGTCCTCACTTCCAACTGCAAAGATGCCTGAAAACTCCTTTTCTATCTGAAATGGTATGCAGATAGCAGATCTAACTCCAAGAATCCGGGAGACCACTTCTTCTAAACCACTGTCTGTGTCTATCCACAGCTCAATGAAGGTTGACATGGGTGCCTTAAGTACCTCTTTTTGAAGTTTGATGTTATCTGTTACCAGAGCTTTCCTTTTTTCCTGAAATTCTCTGAAAATATTTCCTTTTCCCTGCAGTGATATTCTCTCCAGATCAGGCACCTTTCCTGTAGCTTCTCTGATAATCTCTGCCACTTTCGCAATTACGTCTCCCTTTGCATGTATCTGTGAAAGTTTCAAGTGATCTTTTTCTCTCAACCATATGGCAGAATATTCGTACTTGAGTCTTTTCAGCCCTTCTGTGGCTATTTCCATTACTTCTTCCCGATTTTTTGCCAGATAGAACTTTTCAACAAGCTCTCTCAAGAGGATCTGCTCCGAAAGACTGGTCTGCAGCTCCAGGGAAGTTTTCTGGAAGGTCTCATCCAACCGCGCATGATCTGCAGCCAGAGCAAGATGTCTTGAAAGGGATTTCAATCGATTGAAATCGTTCTGATTCAGTTCCCGTCGTGATCCTATGAACATGACTCCAATGACCTCATTGTCTGCTACCAGAGGGAGCACTGCACATGACTTGACCTTTCCACGGTTTCGTATTTCCGTGACCATTTCGGGAGTCAGTATTCCAGTAAAGATCTCATCCAGATTCTGCTCCTGAATGAGGTAGCTTTCTTTATTCTTTATCGTCTTTTCAACTATGCTCCCTTTTCCTATGGGAAAGGACAATTCCGGCATTTCTCCAGGCTCAATGTGCAGGACTTCCCTCACTTCCGAAGAAATGGCACAGGTCCCAGGAGGAATGCTCTTTTTGTCTTTTTCTACAGAGATTATAGCCACAGCATCTGAATCAAATATCTCCTGCAGCTCCAGTACTGTCATGTCCAGGATCGTTCTCAGATCCTGTCCTGTGTTCAATCCGTGGTTTATCTTTGAGAGCAGGTTTAAATCCTCGTTTTTCTGCCTGATCTCTTTTTCTTTTTCCTTGACAACAGTCAGATCCACACAGACCGATATCACGCCCCTGAACTGGCCATTTTCGAACAGGGGAGTTGATCCCACCATGATGGGCACCTGTCTCTTGCTCCTTGTGAGCAAGGCAGCTTCATACTGCCCGGAAATGCCGTGGGCTCTTCTGGCAGTCTCTTCTTCCATTTTCTGAATGTACTCAGGTGCTGTAAGCTCCCGCCAGTGATGCCCAATGATCTCCTCTCTTTTCCTTTCCAATAATTCTTCTATCTTCCGGTTCACAAAAGTAATGATCCCCTTTTCATCTTCTATGATAACACCCTCATGCATGGACTGAATAATGTTTTCGCTGAATTCCTTTAAGGACCGAATCTCTTTTTCAGCTTTCTTCTGAGCAGAAATGTCAGTGAACACGGTGAGGGTTCCCACGTACTCTCCCCTTTCGAAAAGAGGAGTAGCACTCACAATGACAGGGATCGGACTTCCATCTTTGTGCATTAGCCACATTTCGT
Source organism: uncultured Thermococci archaeon (assembly GCA_964516825.1). Taxonomy (GTDB): domain Archaea; phylum Methanobacteriota_B; class Thermococci; order Methanofastidiosales; family SZ-28-30; genus SZ-28-30. The sequence goes on along the minus strand of CAZFAR010000096.1, from coordinate 3,711 downwards.
ACTGGCTCTGTATTCCTCTGGGCCTCTTTCGGGTTTCCTCCTCTGCCAGTTCAATGTAGTCTGGACATGCAATCACAGAGTAATGATGGCTGATCAGTTCTTCTTCAGTGTATCCAAGCAACTGCACAATTCTGGGATTGACAAAGGTGATCATTCCTTCAGAATCCTCTATCATGATACACTCCTGTACACTCTTTATGATGCGTTCTGAAAACTCTTTCTGTTCTTTCATCTCCTCAAGAAGCTTTACATTAGAAATGGCAACCTCCATCAAATCCTTGAAAGCAGAAAATACAGGAAGCTCCTCTTCTTTGATCGTGTCTGATGCTACTACCAGAATGCAGTCGTGCTGCAGAATGGGAATCAACACTACAGGATAAGGTGGAGTATACATCTTCTGAAGAGCGGGTCCTGGTATTCTGAGAAGGTCAGGGAAGACCTTTTCACAGGTGGAGAGTACTACCTTCTTTTTCATGAGCTCTTCATAGTGGGGAAGTGTTTTAACATTGATCTCTCTCTGTAAAATATCTGATTCTTTTAGAGATTCCAGAATTTTGGGAGGCAGAGAAAGACACGAAATTTTGACGGTATCCTTTTTTCCAAGTTCTAGGGCAATACAGTGGAATCCATGAGTCAAGAGCTCTTCTTGAAGGATTCTATAAATATCTTTGGAGTGCACTACCTTCTGGACTGCTGTCAGTACAGTGCTCAACGAAAAGAGCACATCATGCTTTTTCATCTCCATTTTTCTACCTTCACCATCAATCGCAATCACAGTCCTCTCCTCATATTTATCAAATCACTGAGCTTAATATACCTTTTCCTCATCACAGGCTCTGTTCTTCTGGCTCACTGTTTCATGTAGACGGTGTCAACATTTTCCCCATTCTTTTTTAGAATTTTGAGATAAGGTGATGTCACAGGTCCGAAAATGTCTATTACTGTGCCCACAAGCTCTCCTTTTTCCGAGTACATGTTGTCTCCCAAGAGCGTCTTAGCTCGTCTGTCACTCTTGCAGATGATGAATCTATTGAAGCGGGAAACAATCTTTCCAATTTCTCTCATGAGATCCGCTCCTTCCAATAAAGGCAGCCCCACCATTTCGTTGAACTTTATAAGCTCTTCTCCTTTCTCTTACAAGGAGTCTGACCACTCATTTCAATGCTTCAGAGGATTCTTCAATATTGAACCCTGTCCAGTATCTTGTGACAGGCACAGAGCAAAAACGTAAATCTATTTGCAGCCTCTTTAAAGTCCATCACTGTCACATCACTGGTATGCACTGGTTGCACAATTCACAGAAAGCGAAACCTTTAATAGTCTTGAAGTAAGAGGAACCTCATGTTCAGAGCTTCTCTGAATGATGCAAAGAACCTGAAGTACATAATAGAATCAGTTTCAGAGCTGGTAGATGAAGCAGTATTTTTTTTGCGTGAGAACATGCTGAGTATGGAGGCGTGTGATCCTTCTCTAGTGTGCAAAGTGGAGTTAGATCTCAAGAGCTCTTTTTTCAACGAATATCAGGCAACTGAGGAGCGGACTATTGGTCTTTCCATGAATGCTCTGAGAAAGGTATCCAGAAGAATTCATTTGGGAGACGGTATGCTTGTAGAGCTCAATGGAGGGACCATGGATTTCACTCTGAGGAGCTCTATAGAAAGGCAGTTTCAATGCATGCTTCTGGAAGCTCAGGAAGAAGCCTTACCCACGATCAATGTGGAATATCCTGTCTTTATAGAAATGGATGTCTCAGTCTTTAAGGAAGGAGTAAGGGATGCTGCTATTGTAGCGAATTCAGTTCTGTTTGAGGTTCACAATGAGGAAATGATCATTTCTGCAGAAGGAGACACAGAGAGAGCGCGCATTCGTATTCCTCGGGAGAGTGAATCAGTAAAAAAGTTTGTCGTCAGAGAGGAATGCTTCTCCAAGTTTAACCTGGGATATCTCGTCAGCTTTCTGCATTCTTCCTACGTTTCAGACAGAGTGCACATCTACATGGGGGGGAAGAACCTCCCGCTGCGCATAGATTTTCCTGTAGAAGGAATGAGGTTGACCTTCTATCTGGCTCCCATGGAATTGTAATTCTGTTCTTGTAGCCTGATAAGAAGAATGTTACACGTGTAACACTAAAACCCGAGAAATACAGTCTTTACTTAATGTTTAAGCGATATGTGCTGGAAGTCATTTCCTACCTTTCTCTTTCTCCTCTGATGAATTCTTCCACATAGGAACGCGCCTCTGCATCAGAGTACTGAATCGGTGGATGCTTCATAGTATATGATGAAATGGATGTTAAAGCTCCTGCAATTCCCCGATCCTGAGCCAGCTTCACGCATCGGATCGCATCGATAGAGCAGCCTCCAGAATTCGGAGAATCTATCACAGAAAGACGTAATTCCAGTTCCATGGGGACATTTCCAAACATCCGGCCTTCCATGCGCAAAAAACAGATCTTGTTATCCTTCTGCCAGGGTACATAATCTGATGGCCCTATGTGGATGTTATCAGGATGCAGTGGTGTATCGAGCTGGGATTGGACAGCCTCGGTCTTGGAGATTTTTTTCGATTTCAATCGATCTCGAGCCAACATGTTCAGAAAATCTGTGTTTCCCCCCGTATTCAGCTGATAGGTGTGATCCAGTCTGATACCCCTGTCATTGAACAGCTTGGTCAGGACACGATGCACAATGGTCGCTCCCAGTTGCGATTTTATGTCATCGCCCACCACAGGTACTCCAGCTTTCTCGAACTTCAGGGCCCATTCCCGATTTGATGCGATGAAGACAGGCATGCAGTTAATGAATCCGATTCCAGCATCCAGAGCAGATTGGGCATAGAACTTTACAGCCTTCTCTGATCCCACAGGCATGTAGTTGATGAGCATATCTGCCCGGCTCCTCTTTAATTCTGATACGACATCGCATGGTTCTGAATTCTTTGGCTTGAAAGTCTTGTCCTCATCATATTCTTTCATGTGAGGAGCTACACCATCCAATAAGGGACCCATTTTGACTTCAACGCCCAAGTATGGTACATCTGCAATCTTCAGTGTGCAGTTAGGAGGGGCAAAGATTGCTTCAGATACGTCTTTTCCTACCTTTCTTTCATCAATGTCAAAGGCAGACACTACCTGGATATCTGTGAGTGCGTATCCTCCCAGATCGGAATGCATCAACCCGATCACGTCATCAGGATCTGCATCTTTATAGTATTCCAGTCCCTGGATGAGGGAGGAGGCGCAGTTACCGACTCCTGCTATTGCGATCTTAATCTTTGCCATGAGGATGGTAATGCTATTTCCTTTATATATTTTATGGTTCGAAAATAGCTGTTTAGGGAAAAATGTTTAAAGGAGAGTGCTAATTAGGGCTGGTGATACTGTGCCCTTAGTACGGTTGAAGAGCAAGCTGACCAAGGAGGTCATGTGGCTGTACATACTTAGGTTACTCCTGGAAAGGCCCATGTATGCGTATGAAATCAAGAAACAGATCCAGGAACGATTCGGATGGGATGCTGCTACTGTTACGAGTTATGTAGTCTTCTACAGGTTGAAAAAGGACGGGTACGTGACCACAGAATGGGTGGAAAGCAAGGAAGGAAGGCCAAACAGAAAATATTATGCGATAACGGAGAAGGGAAGAGCATTATTCAACGAAGGTCAGACGTTCATGGAGGAGATGATGAAGAGTCTGTTTGAGGGGATTAGAAAGT
>CAZFAR010000095.1:0-8888 GCA_964516825.1 uncultured Thermococci archaeon | reverse complement strand
CATTTAACGAAGATTAATTGGTTATGCTATAACAGGGGACATTGACAAATCCCAGATCTATAATCCAATAGGAATGGATGGCTGGAAGCATGATAATTATCCGGGCCAACAATTCCTACAGTACTCAATGAAAGGGAAGTTATTTTAAGAGTACCAGACTAATCTAGTCATGGAAGATTTCACACTGCAGACTGCTGAAAATGTGCCTGTACACTACGATATTGCTACTGCAGGATCACGAGCTGCTGCTTTTCTGGTAGACTTTTTCATTGTACTCGTAATTTCTCTTGGATTCATAGTTCTGGCTGGGCTTCTTGAAGGAACAGAGGATCCTTTATCTCCTTACTTTGTCGCTCTCTCTTACCTGATCGTGGGCAGCCTCTCATGGGCATATTTTGTCTTTAGTGAAATGATTTTTGACGGGAGTTCTGTGGGAAAAAGCATACTAGGGCTGAAAGTGATCAAGGAAGACGGATCTCCCATAGATCTGGTGGATTCACTGACCCGGAACTTCATCCGGTTTGTGGACTCTTTTCCTGGAACCTATATCGTGGGATTCGTGACCATGATGCTCAACCAAAAATCCAGACGGTTAGGAGACTTTGTTGCAGGGACTCTGGTCGTCAGGGTTACTTCCGTTCATCTGGACAGGTTAGAGCTTCCAGAGAGTCTCTATGATAATGCAGTGCAGGGCAGCCCCTATCTTTCATTGATTACACCAGAAGAGTACCAGGTGATGAGGGATTTCCTTGCACAGAGATATAGACTTCCTACTTTCAAGTCTATTAGAATTGCTGTTAAATTAGCTTCACGCATGGCTGAGAAGCTTCAGATGGAGCCACCCAAGGACATTGAGAGATGTCTGCAGTTGATTCAGAGCTGCGTCAAGTACTATGAAAAATGATGAAGCACGCCTTTTGATGCAATCAGAAAGGGGTGGCTGCCAGAATAACGATCATGAAATTTCAAAACCATATCTTTAAATAACAGTATCAGCATGAATTCCTATGGAGCAGAATCCTTATCCAAGATATGGGTCTCATTCAAGATGTATTGGGCCAGGTGAAACATGATACTCTCAATTCTTGGTGTTCTCATGAGTGAAATGCCTGAACCTCAGCAGATCGAGGAAGACTTGCAGGAGATACTCAAAAAACTGGGGTACGGCTCTTCTGATGGGGTCAGATTCCCTGTAGAGATTCTCAAGGTAACGATGATAGTCCTGCTCCTGGCTATTCTCTTGTATTTCTCTTTTCACATTGTGAATCGATCTTTTTTTCCCACGAGAGAACCCTTCCTACGTACAAGAAAGGAGGAACAGGAACTCATCGAAAAGAAGGATTACTCCGCATTCTACAGGAAGGCAGTCGATCTTGGTAAGAAGACAGAATACCTGGAGGGTGTGCGCATGCTGTACATGGCACTCCTGGTACTACTGGATTCAAAGGGAGTCATATACTACCATCCTTCTCTGACCAACTCTGAGTACACCCTAAAAGTTAGATCTCACCCTTTCAGTAGTCTTTTCGAAAAAATCACTCGAACCTTCGACATCATCTACTACGGAGGAAAGCCTGCTACAGGAGGAGACTTTTCTTCCTGCATGGATGCTTTCATCCAGATAGAGGAGGCAGTCTCATGAGAGGGCAGGCTCTCCTTGTAATCCTCCTCATTGTGGGAATCATGGCAGCAGTGCTGGCGGCAGAACGCTTTGTTCCGGAGAAGATCCAGCACTCCTCAATGAGCAGGGAAGTGGAGGGAACTCTTGCCTTCTACCTCTTACTGGAGAAGTATACAGTAGTATCCAGGGTGGAAGCTCCTCTCACTATTTTGGAACCAGGAACATTCCTCATGATTGGCCCTGTACAATCTCTCTCTCCAGAAGAACAGGAATATCTCTTTACCTGGGTCGAGCAGGGAAACAGACTTATAATTTTCAGTGAGAATCCCAGAATCATGCAGCAGTTTGGGTCGACACTGTCTCGCACTCAGTATACCTGTGCTGCCCTGGCTCCTTTGAGAGATCACTGGTCCACGAACCAGGTGCGCTCCATATTTCTGTGTCACAGCCAGTCAATCAACTCTGATACAGGAGATCCACTGTTTGCAGATGAGGGTAACTGCGTCATTCTGGAAGTGAAAAGGGGAGAAGGAGAAATCTTCCTGATCAGTGATACATCTCTCGTGTGGAACAGTACTATTGACGAGCTTGATAACGAGATTTTCCTAGTTCAACTCGTTTTTTCTGAAAGAATATATTTTGATGAATACCACTTACACTCTGCAAGAAAAGAGAAAGGTGTAACGTGGGAGAGCTTCAAAGCTCCTTTCACGTCCAGATATGTTTCCTTTTTTGTTCAATTCATTCTCACGTTTGTGCTCTTGGTTGCAGCTCACGGGAAGCGATTTGGTGCTCCGAGGACCTTGATCCCGCGCGAGGTTCAGTCCTCAGAACTGGTAGTATCTGCAGCAGAATTGTACTACAGAGCGCGAAAAAAAGAGGTTTTAAAAGTGATAGACGAGACACAAAGAGTACACAAGAGGTGAAAAAGATGTTTCAAGATGTGGCCGCCCGGCTCAAGAAAGAGCTCCACAAGGCAATTGTGGGATACGACACCTTACTGGAGCTACTCCTGGTTTCCTTTTTCTCTTCAGGGCACGTTCTACTGGAAGGTGTACCCGGCACTGCCAAGACCCTGATGGTCAAAGCGCTTTCCATGGTGCTGAATCTGGAATTCAGCAGAATCCAGTTCACTCCTGATCTGATGCCGTCAGACATTGTTGGAACAAACGTGTTTGACCTTGATACGCGGAAATTCCATTTGAGAAAGGGTCCTGTATTCACCAACCTGCTTCTGGCGGATGAGATCAACAGAGCTCCCCCCAAGACACAGGCAGCCTTGCTGGAGGCCATGGAGGAGCGGCAGGTTACGATTGATGGAGTATCTTATCTGTTAGATGATTTCATGGTGTGTGCTACCCAGAACCCTGTGGAGTACGAGGGCACCTACCCATTACCAGAAGCTCAGCTGGATCGGTTCATGATGAAGTTAGTAGTCCCCTATCCTGAGACTGAAGAAGAAAACGAGATTCTTGCACTGTATCAGTCAGGATTTGATGCCCACAATTTGACCCAGGTCAACTTTTCGTACAGCCTCTCCAGAGATGAATTGAGAAAGATCAGAGAAGAAATTTTCACCATCACAGTGAAGGAAGACGTCGTCGAGTACATCACAAGCATTGTGAGAGCTACAAGGGAGTCTCCGCATCTTGTGCTGGGAGCAAGTCCCAGAGCATCTGTCATTCTTTTGTTGACTTCCAAGAGCTTTGCTGCCATACGGGGTGAAGCCTTTGTCACTCCTGATGTGGTGAAAGCGATGGCCTTACCTGCGTTACGCCACAGGGTGATCTTGAAACCTGAAGCAGAAATAGAGGGAATGACTGCTGATGCTGTCATACAGGAATGTCTGGAAAAGGTGGAGGTGCCTCGTTAGTGTTTCCATCGCTCCGATTCGTTTTCATATTCAGTCTTGGATGCATACTCTCGGTGATAAAGGGTATCCTCCTCTACTACAATGCAGTCATTCTGGCAGTGCTTGCAGTCGACTTCCTCATTTCGTTCAGGCAGCCCTTTTCTGTAGAACGGGAATACGAACACATCCTCTCCAATGGTGTGGAGAATCCTGTGTGGATTTCTGTTGAAAACAGGTCTGGATTTTCCCTTTCAATAAAAATAAGGGATGAGTACCCTCAGGAATTTTCTGCTTCCGATAAGGAGATCACAGGTAGAATAGCAGCATACGGAACCGGGAAGTTTCACTACACTATTACACCCACGAAAAGAGGAGAATACTCATTTGGCAGCGTATTTATCCGGAGAATGAGCCTTTTGGGACTCTGGGTGTTTGAGAACACCTTTCATTCAGAAGGTGCAGCCAGGGTGTACCCTGATGTCCGCACAGTGAGGAAGTATGACATCCTCTCCCGAAAGCAGCTGCTCACCCTCTTGGGAATTAAACCTACCAAGATCTTTGGACAGGGGACAGAATTTGAAATGCTCAGAGACTACGAGACAGATGATGATTACCGTGTGATTGACTGGAAAGCGACCAGCAAAAGGGGAACCCCCATCTCTCGAGTGTACCAGGTGGAGAGGACAAGGAATGTTCTGCTCATGGTTGATGCAGGGAGGATCATGGGAGTCCATGTTGGTGCGTTAACCAAGCTCGAGCATGCGGTAAATTCTGCTCTCCTGGTATCGTTTGTTGCTCTCCGACTGGGGGAACGGATTGGCCTCTGTATTTTCTCTTCTGAAATCAAGGAATACATTCCATTGCAGAGCAGAAAATCTCACTTCAACATGATCATGGAAGCCTTATACAATTTGGAACCAGATGCATACGAATCTGATTACAAGAAGGCGTTTGAGTATATCTCTCGCAAGAATAGGAAGAGATCTCTGGTTATCGTTTATACTGATCTGATTGAAAAGCACATCTCCCAAAGACTCATCCAGTATACTTCCGTACTGCAGAAGACTCATCTCCCCTTGTGTGTGGCAGTCAGGGACATAAATATTACAGGAATTGCAGAACGTGACGTTAAAACAGAAAGAGACTTGTACCAGAAAGCAGTGGCACTGAAAATACTGAAAGAGAGGTATGTCGCCATAAGGGAGTTGAACAGGAAAGGCGTGCGAGTAGTGGATGAACTGCCAGAGAATCTGACGATTTCCACGTTGAACAAGTATCTGGAGCTCAAACACACTATGAGAATCTAGATTCCTCTTCTATAATTCTACAAATCGATTTGAAAACCTCGTTTTGATTTAAATTATCCACCGAATTTTGACGTTACACGTGTATATAACACAATAAATAAGTTTAAGAGATTCTAAGATGACTGTAATCTATTCTTTCTTCTTAGATTCAAAGGTATTGTTGTATGACATCGGCTCAATATATTACAATATTCTTAAACTCTTCTTCTCATGCTACAAAAGTATGCTAAGACCACTCCGACTATACTGATGCTGATCAGAGCCAGTACCACAAGTGGAGAGAGCTGAAATATTGAAGGCTTTGGCTCCATTTCTGGAGCTACAGTCTGTAGCTGGTTTTCAAGCCCATGAATTATCTTCTCGACTTCTTCAGCTTTGGACAAGTCTTCATTTCTTCCATAGAGTTCAGCAGCCTTTCTATATGAATCGATTGCCTTTTCGGGTAAATCCCTGGACAGGAAAGCGCCTCCTTGTTCTGCAAACAGATCCGGATCAGATGCTAGAGCAACAATTGCTCCGTTCTCTTTTACAACTACAAGAATGCCTTCAGATACAGCAGGAGCAGCCACAATATTGCTGGGAGGTTTAGACTCTAGCTCCCACATTTCAGTCCCGTTACTCATGTCGAAAGCCGTTATGCATGATCTGGTGACAAGATCCGGGTCTCCTGAACTTGCTAAACAATAAAGAATATTTCCTGCACCCACAAGATGAGTATTATAGTACCAAGGAGATACTTCACAATCTCTTTTCCAGATGAGGGTACCATCCAGTCCTATTTTGTATAGGTGGTTGGAGTAATCAACAATATAAACCGCATCTTGTCCTAGAACTATGTTTGAAGCAATTCTCTCCTCAGGTGCAAAATGCCAGAGTTCTTTTCCTTGGCGATCGTAAGCCCATAATTTTTCTCCTCCACAATAGATAGTATTCTCTTTCAAAGCTACCCAAAGAGAGAGAGGAAGAGGATCGCTTTCCCACTTGATAGATCCATTTGATGGGTCTACTGCTAGTAATCGTGTGAGTCCTTCTTCTGCCATGACGAAAACCACAATACTTTCATCACCTGCAAGGTTGTATGGCCGCAAATTGAGATCTAGAATCGTATTCAAAGTCCAGATCATGTGAAAATCAGATTTAGAAAAGCATACAGGGGGATAAGTAGGAAAGATGATCTTATCCATTAAGATTATGGGGTAAGAATCGCCCGTGCCAAGAGATCGGATTGGAATTTCAGTCAATAGTCTGCTTGTTTTGGAAACAAGATCAACCTCATAAATACCATAGGTAGATCTACCCATGATCCGGGCGTCCACAGGAAATGCCTCAAGAATTAAGTATTCTTCTGGAATCACTGGAACGAATTCTTGCAGTACGTTGCCAGTCAAGAGATCAAGGAGAACAATTTTCGTCGTTGAAACATGGTATATATTGTCTTTCGAAAGAACCAAAACTCCTTCTTCAACGATAAATGGAGGTGTATCAAAACCTCCCGGGACCAAAGCCGCCCTCCAGAGAATTTCAGGTACTTCAGGCCCATTGCAGTCTACATAGGCTGTTCTTTGTGGGTTCCCCATGTAATCCTTCCATTCAGAGAAATCAAAGCTTAATGTGCCCGAGAAACTGGACACAAGCAGCAATATGACCAAATACTTAATTCTCATTTTCACCACATCACCACTTTTCTTTCTTGATGTATTTCGATCGTCTCAGAGATTCGTTTGCTGTCATGTTCTCACCTAAACTGGAATAGCAGAGCCAAAAGGTGGATGAAGCGGATTGATTCCATGTCTATACAGGAGAATGAGCACGCCGATATCCCATGGGTAAGCGAAAGGAGAAAAAAGATGGTCAAGATTCCACCTGTACGAATTTTTCTCTGACGTTTCACCAAGAGTCACTAGTTCGTAGATGTGGACTCCCTCGTGTCCCATCACATGGAAAAGATGAGCAACACTTTGGAATGCACCTTGATAGACGATAAGTTTAATGATGTCTATGAACACTCCTTTTTCAATTTCCCATTTTGTCAAACTTGAATAGGCAAGATCGCCTTTGTCAGATTCAAACAGTTTGCTTATCCATATCCATATAGGAACTCTCTCTCCTTCAATGTCTACCCAAAAGATGTATCCTCCTTCCGCTAACAGTTTTCCCTCCTGACCAGGATCACCCTGGATTTCTGGATGTGTGATCAGTAACATGAGATACGCTGCCTTTGCTTGATCTTCGATTCTCTTTTTTTCATCCTTTCCTGTTGGATCTAGCAATTTCGCCATTTCTTCACTATCAGTGATCTTGTTACCATTTGCATCATAGGCTGTCCATCCATCATCAATGAACCTAATACAAACATCTTTTTCGTCACACATCGCCCATAGCCCTGAAGGGTCATGGAACTTCAGTGGATTGTTAAAGCAATAGACATATCTATTCAATGACTGTGGAATGACCTTCTTGCCGGCTAGAGGGTCTCGTGTTATGAATCGACCAATTTCAGGATCATAGTAACGAGCACCATAGTAGTAGAGGCCCGTAGAATCTCTTTCCTTTCCAGTGTACAGAAATCGTTCTTCTCCACCAATAGGTTCTCCAAAAGGCTTGTACTGTATGTCTGTAACTACGTTTCCAGCTTCATCCGTTACTAGCCTCGTAGATCCTAGATGATCAGTGTGATAGTAGTCTTCTTCACCTCGCAAAAATGTACTTGATCCTCAAGATCATGAAGGCATATAAATCTTTCGATTAGAAAGAATTGTGTAGAGTCTCGATAATTTTTCGTTGTACTCCATATTAACCAGTGGGATATGAGGAAAAAAAGGTGAATCATCACAATGCTTATATAGGAATTTGACCTTACAGAAATGTGGTTATGAAATTGACAACAGAGGATGCAACCATTGAGAAAACTATCAGGAAACTAGCATTCAAAAGAAATAGCGCAGTATCTGATCAGATTTTTATCTTCTCGGAAAAGAAAGATACAGAGACAGGCAGAAGATTTCACAGATATCATAGAAGAATGATCAGAATGCTGACTCGCAAGAGGTGAAGTAATGGTCATACAAGAATGGATACTTTGGCTGGCTGTCGCTGCAGCCCTTGCAATTGGTGAGATTCTGACAGCAGGGTTCTTTCTCGCATGGTTTGCCATAGGGGCAGCGGTAGCCTGTGTAGGAGCTCTCTTCGGTCTTGGTACAGCTGAGCAGTGGGCACTTTTCATTGGCGTTTCTGGAGTGCTGGTTCTGTTCTCCAGAAGGATTGCAGATCGATTCACCAGATTGCAGCCTCCAGGAATTGGCGCTGATCGATACATCGGTCAGATCGGTGTAGTCCTGGAAGAAATAGACAATCTCAGGAATACAGGACGAGTCAGGATAGGAAAGGATGAATGGAGAGCAGACAGTGGTACCGATGAGACCATACCTGAGGGGATATGGGTGAAAGTTACAGGACTGGAGGGAACCCACTTAGTGGTTGTCCCATTACAGGAGGTGAAATAAATGATTGAGTACATACCGTATTTCATCTTGGGTTTCGTACTCTTCGTGATTGCTGCAATAGGCATACGGATTATCAGACCCTGGCAGAGAGGATTGATTGAGAGACTGGGGAAGTATCAGAGAACAGCAGTTTCTGGGCTGACCCTCATCATCCCCTTTATTGAGAAAATGATAAAGGTGGACATGCGGGAGCAGGTCGTGGATGTTCCCCCGCAGGCTGTAATCACGAAGGACAACGTGGTCGTTGAAGTGGATGCAGTCATCTACTACGAGGTGACTGATCCTGTAAAGGTGACCTACAATGTGGCAAACTTCTATCTGGCTGCCACAAAACTTGCACAAACCAACCTGAGGAACCTGGTCGGTGATCTTTCCCTGGATGAATCGCTGACGTCTCGAGAAGTCATCAATACAAAATTGCGTAAGATTCTCGACGATGCTACTGACAAATGGGGAGTGAAGGTGACCCGCGTGGAGGTGAAAGAGATCAGTCCTCCGCGTGACATCACCGATGCCATGAGCAAGCAGATGAAGGCCGAGCGAGAAAAACGCGCCACCATTCTTGAGGCAGAGGCTTACCGTCAGAAGCAGATACTGCAGGCCGA
>CAZFAR010000094.1:0-8893 GCA_964516825.1 uncultured Thermococci archaeon | reverse complement strand
GAGCTTCATCTGGGGGAGTTCTGGCAGTTCCCTCCCTATCTTCTGGATGCGTTCTGGTGTTATTACAAAAGAGGGAATATCAGTCTCGGGATACATTCGTTCAGCTCCCGGCAAGGGACGCGCATATCGCGTATTCCCATCAGGTAAGGGTTCTCTCGTCTCTTCTGGGACACCATGTAGTGCTTCTTCTGCTCTTACTGTCACTTCACGCAATGCTTTTTCAGCCTTTTCTTTCTCATCTGCCACCAGAACGAAGGCATCTTCATCCCCCATCTTCAAAAGGTTTCTTAAAGCTTCAATCTCTTTCAGTGTTATTCCATACTTGGGAAGCTCATCTGAATGGAAGATGCCTCCCACACCTGCTACTCTGGCCCTGTCGGAAAATTCTGTACCCAGACGACGTCCTGGCTGGATTTCTTTCCCTATCAATCCGGAGAATCCTGGCAGTCTTATGGCCAGGACCGTTCCTCCCCCTCTTAGAGTATTCTGAACAATCTTTGCTCTTGAATTGCCAAAACAGGAGGAGACATCAAAAATATCTTTTAGAATAGAAGCATTTCTCTTTCTCAGCTCTTTTTGGATTTTGGTCAAGGTAAGCTGTCTTTCAATTTCTCGTTCCACATATACAGCAATCAGATCCAGCTCTTGGACGCCTTTGATCTCGCAGCGGGCTCCTTCTCTAATGGATATGTTTATGTCTTCCCTTATAGTTCCCAATCCTCTTTTTACCTTCTTTGTAGCCCTCAAGAGCTGCCCTAATGCGAGCGCTACTTTTACTGCTTCTTCTGGACTTGTAATGTCAGGAGTTGTGGCAATCTCAATCAAGGGTATTCCCAGACGATCCAGCCTGTATACCTTCTGTGTGCCCCTGGTCTCAATGATGCGGGCTGCATCTTCCTCCAGACATACAGTAGGAATGCCATACTGTTTATTGTCAATTGTCACTGCACCTTCTGTAGCCAATAATAAGGTCCTCTGGAATCCCGAGGTATTGGACCCGTCAATGACAATCTTTCGCATCGTATGAATCTCATCCACTGTGTGCGCCTTGACGAGTAGAGCTACTTCAATTCCAATTTCTACCGCTTCCTCACACAAAGGATGGGGAGGCTCTTCATCCAGTTCTACGAGACAGACAGAATCATACCCCTGATACACAAAAGTCAGTCCTTTCTTGACCTCTGCGAGAGCAGCCTGGTCAATCCTGCCTTTTTCTGAAAAAGAGGGTCGTAATCTCCTTCTAATTTCGAATTCGGGTTCATCTTTCCGTAATTCTGTGGGACAGTGGCAGAACAATTTTCTTTTCGTGTCTAACTGCTGATGAATTTCCAATCCAACCTTTACCCCTAGGTCCTCACCCATGAGATCACCACACCATCCAGGAGAATATTCCAAGAATGATACTCCCCGCTCCTACAAGGACGAAGAAGGCTTTTCTTTTTCCTGGCTTTGCAAAACAGAGGAGGATTAAACCAACCAGTAAAACTGCATTGAAGACAGAGAAATCCTGAAGTCGGTCAGAGAATGGGAAAAAGAGCATCTTGTACACCACCAGGAGATAGATTCCTGCACTGTACATCAGAGAAAGAATGCAGGCGCCAATTCCCAGAGAGAAGAGACTTACCGCACTGCCATCTGCAGCCAGCTCATCCAGCGCATTCTTGGATGATTCAGGAATCTTTGTCACTGGGAATACTGCAGACACTATTGAGAGAACTCCCATGATGAGAGCCAATACAGTCAGTGGAAACCTCAGAAAGACCTTGGTTTCTGCAAGGAAGACTGCATTCAGCAGAGCAAAACACAAGAGCAGGCTTGTGACAAAGTAGGCAATAAGAAAGAAAGAGCTCTTCCAGGTCTTCAATCTTGCTGCAATTTCCGAGTTATAAGGATTCAACGAGCAGAAAACACCAGCAGCCACAAGAAAGGGAAGCAAAAACTCAGTAGCGGCCAGTACAGGGGTGGGGGTTGGATCAAAAATGACTATGCAATCTTTTTCTACTGTGAGTGCAATTGTGCATCCCTCTTTTAAGCATTCTCTCAGCTTTGTATCGATCAATTTCAGGTTGGTAGCAGTGTACCCTCTGAAAGCGTCTTTTCCGATGAATACCATGGGGACAGGGTGCTCCTCTATGTTCAGGCTATAGACTTCTTTGAACAGATCATACAGTTTCTTGTTCTCTTCTTCTTTGACATCGTACAGATGGAGTACCATGGTAGGATATTCCCTGTAAATTGCGTCCAGAAACTGGATCATCTGAGAGCAGGCTGGACAGGTTTCTGAATGAAAAACGAAGACATCGATGCGCTTCGTGGGTATTGCCATTATCACAGGCATGAGTATGAGCACGAGGAACAGTATTTTCATTTTCATTCTGTCACCTCGTACAGAGAGCGCATGCTGATCTCCCCCGAATAACTGTGCAGCATCATTTTTCTGACCTCCCCATCATCCAGAGTGTGGCCCAAAACCCAGGCCAGTTTGAGGTATCCTACCTCTGGCAGCATGTCCTCAAGGTAGATGACCCCCAGGTTCAGCATCAATCTGGCGTTCGAGTACACGTACGGATTCACCCTCCCGTACAGGCATTGGGTGGCAAAGGCAATATGAATCCCCTGTTCTCTGGCCCGGCTCACAGCAGATAGCCAGGAGTACTTCTCATCGAGTGTATCTGTGGGGAGATGGCCCAATGCTGTGGCTTCAATTAGGACTCCCTTGTAGTTTCTGTCCACCAGAAAATCCAGTATTTCTGGATTGCAGTTCGGATAGGCCTTCAATAAGGCTACCTTCTCCTCTACTGCAGTATCTGCACAGACTTCACAGTGCCCCCGTTCTCGAAATGTATTAGTATATTCAATGTCACCTGATGGCCATACACGTGCCAAAGGTCTTTCATTGATGGGGGTAAAGGTATCCCTCCGAGTGGAATGCATTTTTCTCACTTTAGTACCTCTCAGAATAGAGCAGTAGCTATCAGAAGATTCACCATGCATGACTACAACCACTTCTCCAATAGAAGAGTATCCACAGGTTACCCCTGCACAGATCAGGTTCAAGGCTCCATCGAAACTTCCCCGATCTGGACTTCGCTGGGCACCCACCAGGCACACTGGCTTTCTCAGATTCTGGAGCATGAACGACAGCATGGCAGAACTGTAGTGAAGGGTATCAGTACCATGCGTGATCAGAATGCCGGAAGCACCCTGATTCAACTCTTCTGCTGCCAGTTCAGCCATCATCTTGTATTCCTTGAAGGTCATGGACTCTGAACCTACTCTGAAAGGGGATAAAATCTTTCTCAGTGTTATGATCTCTGCCAGTTCAGGGGTAGTCGAGAAGATTTCCTTCGGTTCCATGAGCATGTGCACTCCACCTGTTCTGTAATCCACTCTGGAGGCTATCGTTCCTCCTGTAGCAATCAAAGAGACTTCTGGCAGCCCCTCTTTTTTCTTCAGTTCAATTTCAGGAAAGACTTCTAACTGCTCTTCTTCACCTAAAGATTCCATTTTTCCGTTTTCGACACCAATGTTGTAGCCATTGTCCAGCTTTAGGGTGATGTGGTTGTCATCTTCTAGCTCAGATCTGGGAAGGAGTATTCCCTCCAGGATTTGATCTCCCTTTCTTATTCTGACACGCTCTCCTACTTTCATGGAATCACCTTGTATGTGGGTGGTTCAATCCAGGTGGATTTGCATTGAGGACACTTCGAAGGTTCTTTGACTGAATCTAATTGGAAAAGGAAGCCGCACTGTCTGCATAGAGGCATTTTCATTACCAGTTCCTCATTTCTACTCCTCAAAGTTTTTTTGATGTGCATTAGATCTGAAAGAATATTTTTCTTGGTAGTCTGGAAATGATGAGCCAGTTGTTGTGAGGTCATCTCTTCCCTTTTTAACATTTCGATGATATCTTCTCTCCTGGTCATTTCATTCCTCCCTGTAGATCTTGAATACTACCAGTTCTTCAAAAAACAATTTCTGCCTACCTATGATCTCAAATGAAAATCCCATTCCTTCTAAAAGGCTTTCAGTTTTCTCTATTCCAGAGAGAGAGGACTGCAGAAGATACACTTTCCCATCTGGTTTCAGGTAACATTGGACCTGGTTGAGAAACTGATCGATCATCTGTCTCCCATCTTCTCCACCATGGTAGGAAAGATCCTCTATCATTTGAACATCCTCATCTGCAGGTACGTACGGTGGATTAAAAATGATTGTGTCAAAGGTTCCGTCTACATGAGAAAAGAGATCGCTCTCAAAGAATTGAACATTCTCAACCTGGTTGATATGAGCGTTTTTCTCTGCGAGTTCTACTGCTCTTGGATTGATATCGACGCCTACAAACTTTGTGAAATAGTGACAAACGTTCAGTGCAACAATGCCGGTACCGATTCCTATTTCAAGCCCCTCTCCTGAGAACTCCTCATTTTCAAGAGCTTTCAGCAGCAAGTATGTGTCATCTTCTGGACCGTACACCTGGGGATCAGTGTGTATGGTAAGCATTGTATCTCTTTTTGCGTGTACTATAAAGACTTTGTGGTTCCCGGGTACGGGAGACTCAGTTTCACAATCTCTTTTTCAAGAAACAAAAGTGAAATTCACCTTCCTTCGTCTGGGTCCATCAAATTCACAAAAAAACAAACGCTGCCAGGTACCCAACTGCAATCTCCCATTTTCGACTGGAATGACAGCAGAATTTCCAACTAAAATGGCCTTCAAATGGGAATCAGCATTATTATCTATCCTATTGTGCTGATATGACTTTCCGGGAACCAGTCTATCAAGCATTTCCAGGACATCTTCTTTCAGTCCAGATTCATTCTCGTTAACACATATGCCTGCTGTGGTATGGGTACAGAATGCCACTAGAATACCTGAAGCATCTCCTACAGCTTTATGAGCTTCTCCTGTTATGTCGATGAGTTCAATCCTCTTGCTGGTATTGACTTCGATTTCCATATCAAGAGGAAGACACAACTCTTGAAATATCTTTCTCCATCTCCGGGCTGCAGTTATCCTTGTTACACGTGTAACAAGAGAGCCTCCGCGACCCTAAATGTAATCAAGAGGACAAATTACATGTTACATTTGCACATAACTTACATTGTTGAGGAGAAGTGTGTTTTCGCTCATCAGGTTTTCTTTCCTACAATTTCGAGATGACCGGCAAATCCTACTATATTTGGATCATCGCAGTATTCCAGTTCTAGCTCCAGTATTTTCTCAAACATTTTGTGATCATTCAGTAGGTCGTGTGCTTTCTCTCGCAGCATGATCGAGAGAAATACAGGTTTTCCCAGTATTCTCGCCACTTCAAATCCTGCATCTTTGAACAGCTTTCCCAGGCTTTCTGGAGTGAAATACTGAACAGTAAATCCCTGTTGAAATGTGGCTTGACCAGTCTTCAAGAGATGATCCAGCTCATCCCACGATTTTGCCATTACAAACTTCAGAATCGCATAATGCATGCTGTCCACAGACGCTATACAGTAACAATCAGGTCTTACGACTCTGTGTAGCTCCTGGACAGCTTTCTCTGCGTCACCACAGTACGATAGAGGATCGCCCTGTGCCAAAGCCATGTCAAATGATTCATCTCGAAAACAGGACATGTCTTTAATGTCCACCTTCTTCAATTCCACATTTTTGATATTATTCTCTTCCAGTTTGAGTCTGGCCTGCCTCAGCATTCCTCTTGATAAATCTGCAAGAACAACAGAATATCCTAGTTCAGCAATGCGAATAGCCCACTCTCCCGTACCTCCTCCAGCATCCAGGATGACACCCTCTCTTGACTGAGGGAGAAATCTTCTGATATTATCCCAGGTGATCTCCTTGTAAAGATCAAAAAAAGGAGTTCTGTACTCCCCATCGTAGTAGGGAGCTTTCTCATCGTAGTATTTCTCAACGTCCATGGGAGATGACCTTTTTCAAGTGCAGGATTAATCCTCCATCATTGATGATCTCCATCACAAAAGATGGGAGCGGAGCAACATAGTAAGTCTTTCCAGATGTTACATTGGTGATTTCTCCAATCTCAATGTTCACATCCAGTTCATCTCCATTGTTGATCTCTGATGTGTCTTTCAGGATCAATGGCGGCAGTCCAGAATTGATGCAGTTCCTGTAGTAGATGCGGGCAAAGGATTCAGCAATGACGACTGAGATACCTGCCTCTTTTATGCAGGTGACTGCCTGTTCTCGTGACGATCCACATCCAAAGTACTTCCCTGCCACGATGATGTCTCCCTCTCTTACCTTTTTCACGAAATCTGGGTCTAAATCCTCTAGAGCATGCTTTGCCATCTCCTTTGGGTCAGTAATGGTGTACGTGTACTTTCCAGGAAATAGGACATCCGTGTTAATGTCATCTCCGTATTTGAAGACTTTTCCTCTCATTTACACACCTCTGGGATCAGTTATTCTCCCTGTCAATGCAGAAGCAGCTACAGTAGCTGGGGAAGCCAGGTAGATCTCTGAATCCTTGCACCCCATTCTTCCTTTGAAATTCCTGTTTGAGGACGAGATGCACACTTCACCCGGGGCTAAAGCGCCCTGATGGGCTCCCAGACAGGGACCGCAGTTCGGGTTGCAGATGATAGCATTGGCCTGCACTAAATTGTAGATGATGCCCAGTTTCAACGATTCCAGATAGACCTCTGTAGAGGCGGGAATTACTAACAGACGGACAGTATCTGCTACTTTTCTGCCCTTCAATATGCTGGCTGCTTCCATTAGATCTTCTACTCTGCCATTCGTGCAGGTGCCCAGAACTGCCTGATGAATCTCCTTTCCTTCCACTTTACTGATAGGATTCACGTTGTCTACTGCATGGGGGCATGCTACCTGCGGCTCCAGACGAGATACATCAAAAGTGAAGACTTTCTCGTATACTGCATCAGTATCTGCATTTAAAATCGTATATTCTTTGTCTGCTCTTTCATCCAGATACAATTCTGTTTTCTCATCAAAAGCTACCATTCCTGCCTTAGCACCCATCTCAGCAGCCATATTGCATAGGACCATCCTCCCTCCTATGCTCATGTCTTCTACAGTACTGCCACAGAATTCTACAGACTTGTAGTTTGCACCATCTGCCCGTAATTTGCCAATGATGTAAAGAATGACATCCTTTGCTGATACCCATTCTGGAAGTTCACCTTCAATTACTATTTTGAAACTCTCTGGAACTCTCAACCAGATCTTGCCAGTAGCGTACACAGCAGCCATTTCTGTCCTTCCAATACCTGTGGCAAAAGCACCGAAAGCTCCGTACGTGGGCGTGTGTGAATCAGAGCCTACGATCAGCATCCCGGGTTCTATGTGTCCCTTTTCGGCAAGAACCTGATGACATACACCCGCCTTGATGTCATAGAAGTTTTGGATGCCCTGTTCTTTTACAAACTCTCTGATAAGCTTGTGATTTTTTGCATACTCTTCAGTAGCTGCAGGAGTACAATGATCTATTGGGATGATGATCTTTGAAGGGTCCCACACTCTGGGAAGACCAATCTGCTTAAATTTAGTGGAAATTGCAGCAGTATTTTCATGAGACATTGCCAGATCCACTTCAGCATCGACAATATCTCCAGGGGCTACCTTCTGATTACTGGCTCTTCCGAGTATTTTCTCTGCCATGGTTTGACTCATGGGTACAGGGAGATATTGACATATTTAAAGGTTCATGTCGAGGTTCATTCACCTTGTTACACGTGTAACACTTGGAATTGAATCCTCTTCTAGCTCAGCTACGATAGGACAGTTTCTTGCACTACGTTCCCCTTATTTTTCAGCAATTCTCTCGTCAGAATAAAAGGAGCTTCTTTCACCACATTTATGGAAGTCACTAGTTCATAACCTCTGTCAACTAAACAATCCAGCAGCTCCTTTGCCTTCTCAGATCTTGAAGAAAATGTTAAGAAATGGACAAAAATATTAGTGTCAAGAAAAATTTCCATCTACTCTCTCTCCAGCATTTCCATTCTTGCTTCTTCGATCTGCGTTTCATCAATTTCTATGGGTATTGATCTGTAATATTTTGGAATTGCCAATTTTCTTATGGGAATTTTCATTATGATTCCTTCTTTCATATCGATTTTTCGTAAAGGTCTGAAAACCCCATTTTTATAGATAACCTCTATTTCCATAATATCACTTCTATCACAAGACATATATACCCTTTCATATTAATCACCCCTTCAACAAGAATACATGATAGAAAGCATGAGCTAAAAACATTTAAGAAAGAAGAGTCATCCTTCAACTGGTGATTTTGTGGATGTAGATTTCTTGGCATACACTGATGTGGAAGAATTGGACCTTGTGGGTCCTTATGAAGTATTTGGGAAGCTTGGAGAACTGGGAGAGGATGTTTCATTGAGTATTGTTTCCCTCAATCCCACTGTTCGCTGCAGCCATGACCTCTTGATTATGAGAACCAAAATGCTGAGAGATAGGCCGGGAGAAATTCTTGTGATACCAGGTGGAAAAGGAGCGAGAACAAAAAGTAAAGAGAGAGCGAGCATTGCAGAGTATATTGCTTCTTCTTACTCATTTAGGGAATATGTGCTCTCTGTATGTACTGGCACTTTTCTTTTGGAGGAATCTGGTATCTTCTCTGGAAGAACAGTAACGACCCACAGGAGTTATCTTTCTCAGGTTAGACTGCATGCGATAGACTATCGCATTGTTAAAGATGGTAATCTGATAACCTGTCAGGGTGTTACCTCCGGTATTGATGCTGCATTGTTTCTGGTCTCACTTGTTTACGGAAAGGAAAAAGCAGAAAGAATTGCACAACGCATTGAATATCTCCATTCTATGGAAGCACTGTCGCTCATGACTCACATTTGTTAGTTTGTCCAGAACGTATACTTTCTTCAGCCTTTGATCT
>CAZFAR010000093.1:0-9129 GCA_964516825.1 uncultured Thermococci archaeon | reverse complement strand
AATCAGAAACCAAATTTTCGACTTCGGTGTTTGTCTCCTTTGTGTTACACGTGTAACAGTCCCGTTTGATCTGAAAGCAGCCCCCCTTTCTAGAAAGGAGAATAATAACAAGAAATGGTATTGTGCGCATAATCCATATAAGTGTGCGCATGTTTCTCTCTGCATATGTATGCCCTGGTACTCGTGAAGCCAGGAGCCTGATTGATGAAAGATGTGAGGTTGATCAAATGGCAAAGAAAACTAAGGTTGAGGAGTTAACAGATCTTCTGAAAGATCTTGAAGCAACTACCCCAGATATTGAAGCATCTGCTGTTGTATCAGTGGATGGATTGATGATCGCTTCTGCATTGCCACGGGATGTGGAAGAAGACAGAGTGGCAGCCATGTCAGCAGCCATGCTGTCTTTGGGAGAGAGGACAGCCAAGGAGCTTGCACGTGGTGAGTTGTCAGAAGTGTATGTCAAGGGCGAAAATGGATATGTAGTTTTAATGGCCTCAGGCGAGAATGCAGTTCTAACTGCTCTGGCCCGAAAGGATGCCAAACTTGGACTCGTTTTTCTGGATATGAAGAGGACAGCAGAAGACGTGGCAAGACTGGTTTAAGGTGGATGCATGGACGTAGAAAGGAAGACTGATAATTTCACTATGATGGTGTTCCTGGAAGCTACCAAAGATATCATTGGACTCAATGGATTAAAATCGGTTCTAAACTACGCCAAATTGGGAAAATACATCGACAACATGCCTCCAGATAATGAAGAACTCGCGATTCCTCTTGCAGATCTGCAGGGTTTTCTCCTTTCTCTCAATGAACTGTTCGGCAGCAGAGGTGCACGCAGTTTGCAATTGCGCGTTGGCAGGGAACTCTTTCGTTTCGGTATCCAAAAGCGTCCAACAGTATCGAAGACTCTACAGTTTGCTGCCCGTCTTCTCCCAGAAAACAAACGAATTCATCTCGTTCTAGAAGAATTGGCAAAATATGACTGGAAGGCGTTTTCTTCCCACCTAAGGGAGCCTCCTTTCGAGCTTATGGAAAAGGAGGACTGCTTTCTGCTCATTGAAAAGGATCGGTTTGAGAGTGAAGGGATTGCATCACAGATCCCTGTTTGTGGTACTCTCGCTGGTACAATCGAAGCAATGGTGGAGTGGATAACAGGGCATCCTCACAAAGTGGAAGAAATCGAGTGCAGAGCTATGGGGTTTTCGAGAGAAATGTTCAGAATCGAGAAAGCTCGAAAGGTAGATTGATTGAGATCTGAGCTCTCCAAATGGATGTCTCATGTTACACGTGTAACACCAAACTAATGCGATTTAACCAGTGAATGTGAGAACTAATGTTTAAAACAGTTGACATCAAGAATGTGCAATGCATGGACTGAAAGTACCCAAAAATGAAGGTGAAAAAGTAAGACAACTCCTCATAGAGAGAAAGCTCCTCCTCCTTCAGTACAGGATCAGAAGAGACGAAGCCTTCCTCTACTTCCCTGTAAAGGAACAGCTCCCAGGGTACGAGAGTGTTGAATGCTCATTTGAGAGAAAGCCTGAACCTCCTCAATCATTAGAGAAATTTGAAATAAGAACTTTCGACATCATCGGGGACATTGCCATCGTGGACATACCTGAAAACGTACAGAACCAGAGAAAGGAGATTGCACAGATTCTCTTGAGCAGAAAACCAGTCCACACAGTAGTCCAGAAGAGTTCGAGAGTTGATGGGGAATTTAGAACAAGGACCTTTGAATATCTGGCAGGAGAACCAAAAACTGAGACTGTTCATACTGAATACGGCCTCAAGTTCAAGGTAGATATTTCGAAAGTCTACTTCAATCCTCGATTAGCCACTGAGAGATGGAGAATTGCGCAGAAAGTGCAGCCTGGTGAGACTGTCACTGACATGTTCTGTGGGGTGGGTCCCTTTTCTATAATGATTTCCAAGTTTGCCAGGGCTGAAAAAATATATGCTATAGACATCAATCCCGAAGCCATAAGGTTCTTGAGGGAGAACGTAAAGCTGAACAGAGTGAAAAATGTGGTTCCAGTTCTGGGTGATGCACGAAAAGAGATTCTCAGGATCGGTCACTCAGACAGGATCATCATGAATTTGCCCCAGAAGGCGTTTGAGTATCTTCCTGAAGCACTGCAGTGTGGTCGCATCATCCACTACTACAGGATTACTGCAGACATTCAAGGGGAGATCGAGAAGGTCAAAGCCTTATGCAGAAAAATGGGGAAACCTTCTAAAATTCCCACATACAAAACAGTGAAGTCCTATTCTCCAGATATGGAATTATACAGAATTGACATTTTGTGCAGTAGTCTCTCAGGCTCTACTCCACGATCTTCCCGTCCTTCAGTCTGATAATCCTCCTCGTTGCACCACTTATTTCCGGATCATGGGTAACGATCACCAGGGTTGTCCCCATGTTCTGATTCAGGTCCTGCAATAGTCTTATGATTTCTTTTCCTGTCTTTGAATCTACATTCCCTGTAGGCTCATCTGCCAGAATGAGAGTGGGATTATTAATCAGCGCTCTCGCCATTGCTACTCTCTGCTGCTCCCCTCCTGACATTTCTGACGGCTTGTGCAGGATTCTGCCCCCCAGCCCTACTGTTTCCAGCAGTTCTTTTGCTCTCTTATACCCTTCCAACCTCGGTGTCTTGGTCGGTACCAGAGGTATTAGCACATTTTCAATAGCACTCAAGGTAGGAATCAAATTGAAGGACTGAAAAACAAAACCCACCTTTTTTCTCCTCAACTGGTACAGAACAGACTCATCAACCCGTGCAAGATCGATCCCATCAAAGTATACACTGCCTGAAGTGGGCTTGTCCAGGGCGCCCAAAATGTTGAGCAGCGTGGATTTACCTGATCCTGAAGGTCCCATAACGGACAGGAATTCTCCATCTTCTATCCTCAAATTGATGCCATTTAGCGCTTTCACCAGAACAGTACCCATTCTGTAGAATCGCTTCAATTCTACTGCCTCGATCATGCAATCACTCCGTTTTCAGAGCTACTACAGGGTCCAGGTTTGCTGCTCTATACGCCGGGTAGATACCGCCAATGACACCCAAGGAAATGGCAAAAGTCATGGCCTCTGCAATCAGGAGGAGTGTGATCTGTCCTGCAAATTGAGGAACCTGCTCTTTCACAACGAGAACAGCTGCAAAACCCAGAAGGACACCCATTACACCACCCAGGAAGCCCAGAAGGAACCCTTCCATTAGGACAGTCTTCATAACATCTGAATTGGACCAGCCCACCGCTTTGAAGACACCAATTTCCTTTGTTCTCTCAATGACTGACATCAGCATCGTATTGGCAATGCCTACACCTCCCACAATGGCTGCTACTGCAGAAATAGCCCAGGTCACCTGCTCAATAATGCTCAGGAATTCTCCCACCTGTTCTGACATGACTGCAGAGGACCTGGCCTCCACACCAGGTATCGTCAGGTTGATTCGCTTTGCTATCTCTTCTTCTGTTCCCGGTCTTGACACTTTTACCCTGATCATGTTGATGTAGTCAGGAGGTCTTCGCGCAATTTCGCGTGCAGTCTCTATATTGATGTAATACGCTTGATCAAGCAATGTATTGCCGAAGGTGAGAATTCCCACGACCTTGAAATCCTGTCCCATGAATTCTATAGTGTCACCCACCTTCAGGTTCAGCTGGTCTGCGAGAACAGTCCCTGCCATAGCACTGTAGGAATCGCTGCTCCTTAGTGGTCTCCCATCGATGATGTCCCAGGAGCTGGAAGAAAACCGCTCCTCCCGGTCAGGGTCCACACCTCTGGCTTCTGCACCTGCTGTGTTGAATCCCTTCGATAAGTCCATGAGCATGACTGTAGGAGCCACCATGTGGACCCCATTGATGTTCTCAACCTTTTTCATGATATCTTCAGACAGATTGCTCATGGTAAACATCTGCCCCTCCTCCATGACTGTAACATCACCAGTCACTTTTCCCATGATGTCCATTGCATTGGATTTTAGTCCTACAGATAGAGAAACCAGTGCAACGACAGCTGCCACTCCTAGAGAGATTCCGAGAAGCGTGAGAAAGGTTCGCGCTTTCCTTCTCATGACATTGTTCAAGACAATCTCAAACATGTCCATAATCATTCCTCATTCCTATTCCTCTTCCAGAACTTTCAGGTGCCGTCTGCTCTGTATTCTCCACACTGCAATGATTATCAGGAGGACAATCCCTCCCAGAATGTAGAAGACTGTTCTGTCTCGTTTCGTTCTGGCAGAAAAATCCCAGCTTTCTACAAAACCACTTGCATTCCCTTCTGAATCCTCGTAGAAGACCTGGATTGTCAACGAATATTGATAGGTTTCCATTCTGTTCAGAAGATTGTTGACCAGGTTATCCAGAAGCTTCTGCTCTGTCTTGGGTATCAATATCTTGAACACTGCAGCATTGTTCTCGTTTCGTTTCATAGTGCCAATGAAGCTCGTGTATTCTCCCAGAGAGGATCTGACATTCACTTTTACTGATCGCGCTTCTGCAGTACCAGTATTCTCCAGTGTCACAGAAATGATGACTTCTTCCCCCTGATATGGAAATGAAGGATCAGCCTCAATTCCCTGCAATTCCAGATTGGGAGTGCCCTTAATCCGTATACCAATAGTCCTGGACTCAGTCAGGACCATTCCTGTCTCATCCTCATATACTAAGGTCACTGTCATGGCGTAGTTTCTTGATTCTGCATCTGATTCTACAGACAGAGAATAGGAGGCAACTACACTTTTTCCTGGTGAGATGCTCCTGAAGATCCTTTCCAGATCAGATGATATAGGAATGATCACTGAGGAAGTTCCTGTGACGGAAGCTGCCTGTGAAACCTGGGCGAGCTGCTGTGCAGTCAACTGTGTTGAAACATCCTGTGCTGCGGAAGGATTGAGTATGACCTTCATCCACTTTATTGCATTGGATCCAATGTTTTTCACAGTAATATTGAGGTCAAAACTCGTTCCAGGTTCAATTGGATCTTGAGAAGTAAAAACATCTGTGATGTCAAGAAGTGTCTCGCCCACTACATGAATGATGAAGCTGTCCATAAACGTACCCGACCTGGTGCTGATGTACACCTGGACAGTGTAGTCACCGTAGACTGCATCACGGGAAATATCGAGCTGGAAGAGAGCTACCTGAAAGGGCGATTTCATGATGTCTTTGGTACTCATGTCTCCAAGCCTGGACGTACCTGAACCTTCTTTCGAGAAGGAGAAAAATCGGGGCAGAATCAGTTCCACCTCCACATCCTGGTACTCTCCGCTTTCCAACTTCACTGCTACCTGAACAGTCACATTCCTGTCACCAGGCCTCACGAAAGGAGGCACAGTGGCTGTGACCTTGAAGGGAGTTTCTGCTGACACAGAACTCAATAAGAGGATCAGCATCATTACAAGTGCAATCTTTTTCATCTAATCACCTATACTCCTACTTTTGATCTGAAGTCCTGAATCCTGGAAATGATGGTCCACATACGCTCCAGCCTGGTCTTCCCTTTATCTGTGATCGCGTAGTATTTCATCAGATTCCCTTCTGCTTCTCGCATCTCAGAAGAGATGAATCCACTCTTCTCCAGTCGTTTCAGTGCAGGGTACAAAGTGCCAGACTTGGGTTCATAAATACCTGAGGTGAATTCGGCTAACGACTTCATCAACTCGTAGCCGTACATCTCTTTCTTGGCCAGCATCATCAGTATCAGGTTATCATGGAATGAAAACATATATATCTCTTCTACATATGTAGATTTCCTATATAAAGGTTTCGATTGCAGCTTTAAGAAGCTTCCATACAGAAACAAAGATTCAAGGATCCCTGTACTTCCATGCATTCACAGTATCAACCATGCACACTCACTACTTTGCACTCTCTACTCATGAGAATGTGCAAAAATATCTTATTTTTCTTTCCATCTTATGAACAACTGAAAAGATTCTTTTGGCTTTTCAATAGTTTGGGTCCTCAGGTCTTTGGATTGTTACACGTGTAACATTGATGTAGTTACATCTCCATTTCTTGTTCCATGTTTCTCATTCCATTTGTGTGTTTTTTTGGATTATACTGTGAAAATATGTCTTCAAATACAAAAATTCCATATTCCTTCATTTTTTTCCTCATTTCATCTGTATAAATCTCTCTTTCTGGAATCTTCAGCAGTCCATTTCCCTTCAATTTCCCTATCTATTTCATTCACTTGGTCATCTTTCTACC
The DNA here is from genome assembly GCA_964516825.1 of uncultured Thermococci archaeon. GTDB lineage: Archaea > Methanobacteriota_B > Thermococci > Methanofastidiosales > SZ-28-30 > SZ-28-30. The sequence goes on along the minus strand of CAZFAR010000093.1, from coordinate 2,901 downwards.
TTCTATCTGCCATGTCATGGTCAGATTGATCAATTTCCCGATCCTGAGGTAGAAGACTGAGGGAAGCTGCAGACAACCGGACAATCACAACATTTTTCAACATAAGAATGTATACTCCTTCATGGGAAAGATCTATATTGGAACCAGTGGCTGGTCCTACGATGACTGGGTAGGACCCTTCTACCCCCAGGACATCCAGAAAGGAAAAATGCTGGATTTCTACGCAAAAGAATTCAATCTAGTGGAGATCAATTCCACCTTTTACGCTCTTCCCAACAAGTATGCAGTCCTGGCGTGGAACAAGAAAGTACCTGAAGATTTTGTTTTTACTGCAAAGATACCTCAGGAGATAACTCACAAAAGGTTTCTCAAGAATGCTGAGCCTGTCTTCAAGGAATTCTACTCTCTGATGCATCCTTTGATAGATTCAGGAAAATTCGGCTGTTTTCTCATCCAACTGCCTCCTAAATTCTCTACTGACTACACAGAAAACCTGAAGGAATTCTTAGATTTTCTCCCTGATACAGCAGATTTTGCAGTAGAATTCCGCCACACTTCCTGGGACAAAGCTAATGTCAGCTTTCTGAAGGAATATGGTTGTGCCTTTGCAGCAACTGATTCAGTGAAGATGGAGCCTGACGCAAAAGTGACAGCAGATTTCGGCTATGTTAGGTGGCATGGGAGAAATCCGAAGCACTGGTATGACTACGAATACACGGAGGATGAGCTTCGGGAGTGGCTTCCCAGGGTTGAGGAAATGAAGGTATCTACTGAAAAGCTGTACCTACAGTTCAATAATCACCCTCGCGGTCAAGCCATACGCAATGCCCGGATGCTCAAGGATCTGATGGATATTCCTTACAGGAAAGCGGAGCCAGGACAGAGAAATCTGGATACCTGGGTCAGGAAGTAGATGGATTTCACCTTGTCCTTATAGTAGTGTAGATCGTTTTACACTTGAAGGGGAAAGTGTCAAGGCGCACCAGGATGTAAGAAGAACATGTCATTGATTATCGAATACGTGTCTTTTTCGAACTTACACGTTTTGGTAAAGATTTCTGTGATGTTCCCTGAGATGAGATGTTGACAAAAAAATGGCTTTAAGAGAAGATGAAATCAAAAATATGGTCATAGGAAAAAAGAAGAGGACAGAAAAGTCCCCAGATGTCCTATGCTATTAGCATTGGGCCGTATGCCAAGAGGCAGGGATGCTTTGGACTTATTTCCTCGAGTTCTTCAAGTTCGAATTTCATGTTCTCACCTCCATCTTTAATAAGGAAAGCTGTGTTTATAAATTTTTGCTTCCACAGAGGATGATACACATCTTTCTACCGCGTAACGTATATAAACCTTCGATATTACTCAGTGTCATGATGAAGGAGGAATACCCTCTATTGAAAGAAGACATCTTTTTTGCAAAAATCAGAACTGCTTCAGGATTACAGGTGAAAGTTCGAAATACTACTACGAGAAAGGATTTTAAGGCAAATCCTGCCACTATCGCATTACTTGAGTTGTTAGCTGGTACAAAGAGCGTGAATGAGATTACAGACCAGTTATCCAAGCAGTCTGGTGAGCCAAGAGAAGAAGTGGCAGAGGTGGTAGAGAGTTTCCTGGAAATGCTCTGTGAGAAGGGGTTCATCACCATGAGATCTGCTCCTCTTGAAGCAGAGTGCATGAGAGTAAAAAATGTTGAGGCAGAACATCCAATTGAAACTGCCCAGATTGAAATTACCAACAAGTGTAATCTGTCCTGCATGCACTGTATTAACGATTCAGGGGCTGCTTTACCAGATGAATTGACTACTGAAGAAATCTTTTCCACAATTGATGAACTGAGCTCTCTTGGTGTACACACGCTAATAATAAGTGGTGGAGAGCCTTTGCTGCACCCTGATCTCTTTGAGATTGTAGAACATGCTCGAAAAGCTCCCATGACAGTGATTATATTTACCAATGGTGTTCTTATTACAGAAGAATACACTAGAAGATTCAAAGAGTCAGGTGTTACTGGATTTTCCGTGAGCATTGACAGCATGAACGAAAATACTCATGATACATTCAGAGGGCAAAGAGGGTCATTAAGAAAAACATTGAAAGCTGTGGAGCTGCTCAAGAAAGCTGGGTTTCATGTGAGAGTGTCTACATCTGTGATTCAGATGAATAAGAATGATATTGTTGATATTCTGAGATACTTGAAAGAGCAGAGTTTCACAGACTACCAGATTGGACCAGTCATATACTCTGGCAGAGGGGTAAAGGATCTGACTGTTGCTCCTGAAGAGTATTATCACATTTGCGTGGAACAGTTTACCTACCTTAAGGAGGAATTTCCTGAAGGTATCAGGAAAATCTATCCAAGAGAAGGCGGATGCGGTATAGCTTCGGACAGAATTGGCATCAAAGCAGATGGAACCATTCTTCCTTGTCCGGGTTGTACAAAGGAAATGGGTGTGGGAAACATCAAGACCTGTGATTTGAGGGCATTGTGGGACAAGGACAAGACAGTAAGAATGCTCAGGAGCATGCGAGTAGAAGAGGATACAGAGTGCTCTGGATGCAGGTATCTGGCTTTCTGTGGAGGGTGTGTTGTCAATGCACTTGTCCTGGAAAAGGAATATCGATGTCATGACCCATACAACTGTGCTCTTCACAGAGCGTATGACGACGTCATTGGAATAGAGGGTTGACATCTATGAGTCCTAAGTGATTTCTTGCTTCTGAGATTGTCTCATAGTCCCTTTTCAAGGGCTCACCAATTCTTTTTCGTGGTTTTTTTCCTTCTGTCTTTTGAACGTCCGTATCTTTTGACTTCAGAGCCCTGAGAGCTGTGAATTGATTTTGCTGCATCTGGGGCACACTTTCAGTTTGGGTTCATTCTCTTTTTGTACTGCTTCTCTC
>CAZFAR010000092.1:0-9155 GCA_964516825.1 uncultured Thermococci archaeon | reverse complement strand
GGGGTGAAGACTGATGCATCCTTTGCTCATTTCATGAAGGCTGTACTCTGAGGCAATTCTTTTGATGAGATGAAATTGACTTCAATAGGAAAATTTCTTCAAAAAAAATGAAAAAAGAAAAGAGGAAGGTCAATCCCAGGTATACTCACCGTTTTCATCGATACCAGTAGGCACTTTTATTTCGCCAGATGCAACTTTTGCTAGCAAATCATTGATCTGATCCTGTATGTCGCTGGGCAGGTGCTTGCATACACCTACACCATTCTCCTTTGCTCCAAAGCTCTTAATACCTCCAGCAAAGGTGCCCTCTATCACGCTCTCGATCGTATCGTAGACTGCCACATCGACTCTCTTTAGCATGCTACACAGAAATGTGGTAACTGGTACTCCTTCAATAGTCTCGCACTGATCTGCATCCACACCAATGACCAGCATATTGCTCTCGTAGGCAGCTTGTATGGCTCCCAATCCCGATCTTCCAGCTGCTGCGAACACGATATCAGCACCTGTACCGAACTGCTCCAGTGCCATTTCTTTCCCCTTGGCAGGATCTACCCAGTCTCCCACGTACTTCCATGAGACCTTTATATCAGGGTTGACATATTCAGCTCCGAATTTGTAGCCTGCCAGAAATCTTCTAATCAAGGGGATGTCCATTCCGCCCACGAAACCGATCATATTAGTCTGCGTCTTTAACCCAGCTGCAGCTCCTACTAAGAAGGAGCCTTCATTTTCCCTGAAGACTAAGGAGGCCACATTGGGCTTGTCGACCACCATATCCACGATAGCAAACTTCTGGTCTGGGTACTCATCTGCTACAATCGTAAGTGCATCTGCCTGATCAAATCCAATGGATACGATCAGGTCATACTCACCAGATTTAGCGTACTGCCTGAGGAATCCTTCGTATTCTGCAATAGCTGTTGGTTCAACATAATCAAATTCAATGCCAAAGTCCTGTTGCGCTTTCTTGGCTCCTTCATAACAAGTATCGTTGAAGGATTTGTCTCCTAGCCCACCAGTGGCAAACACAACTGCAACTCTTGTCACCTCAGGTTGCACTTCTTCTTTTTGTCTAAGACAACCGAGGGCTAAGAAACAAAGCAAAGGTAGAGCGAACAGCACTCTCACTTTCTTATTCATATGCTTCCCTCCTTGCAAGAACAGATTTGAGGACGCTTAAATAGGTTTTGGTTACGAGTTGTCAAGGTAGGAAGTATCACTTATCCAAAAAAAAATAGTAAATATGATTTAAATGGATATTGTTTTCATTCTTAGTGCTTCATCCTTTTCCCTTTGCATCCTGAACCAGTACTCGGAAGATCGTCCTATTTGTCTGTCGAACTGTAGATTCTGCCAGTATGCAAAGACTGTCTACAACACTCTCGAGAAGGGCAGGCATTCTCAGCAGATGTTACACGTGTAACAGCAAAATGATAACCAAGAAAAACTGATACATAGTACATAGCGGAGAGTAAGAGATGTCTTGGGCACCCGAATACCCAGAAGCTTTGCGCTCCTACAGAAGTTTCTATCCATTTTTTGGATTCGAAATTTTTCAGACAGTCCCGAATTCTTCCATATGGCATGGAAACTTTCCAGACAGGGAAAGAAGAGAGGCATGAGGTGTTGCAGTTCCTTCAACGGGTTCAACTCCTACATGATATCACCTCAACTCTTTTAAGGAGGATTCACGGAGAAAAGTATGGAGGAAAGGATGAGAGATAAGGTACTGTGTAGAGGAAAGGTTGAACGCGAGACAATCAATGCGGAAAAAGGTCTTCTTCGTAGGTATTATTTTCAATCTGAAAGTCTTTCTGCCACCCTTCTGAAAGCTCAGTACCGATCTCCATTTAGGGAGGTGTTAAGATGAGCAATATAGATGAGGTTTTGAGCTTTTTTGATCACAGCTCGTGGAAAGATCAAGAGGCTCTAGGAGGATTCTTAGAATTAGAACAAGCGTCAGAGCACGGTCTGGATTCTATTTCTGCAGCAGCGTCCCTGTTCAGGGGAACTGTATTGGACTTCGATCTTGGTTCACATTCTGAAAGAAGCTTGAGAGTTTTGCAGGGTGCTGACTTGACAGGGGCGGGAAAAGGGAGTGAAGCTTCTGACAAAAGCACTGTCCTGAAGAGAAAGATGAGTCAGAAAAGAAGGCTGTATCCTGTAAATTTGGTAGCAGCAGGGGTGTAGACGTGAAGCTGGTCTTTTTCGATATGGACGGTGTTCTCACTCCCAAGCCTCACCCAATTTTCCTGGCTGAGATTGCAGGCAGAAAAGAATTGTTTGAGAGAGCCTTTGAAGAGAGCAGGATGAGGGAAATAGGATTGGAGGATGCAGTCGAAAGAGTCGTTACTGTATTGGCAGGCACATCTGCATCAGTATTGGAAGAGGCAGGGAAGAGGCTTCCCATAATGGCAGGGGCTGTACAGACTGTAAGAGAACTGAAAAGGGCAGGGTACCACCCTATTTTGGTTACCAATGGCTTTGAACAGGTAGCAGGCGTATTTGCCTCCAGACTGGGCATTGCAGAATGGTATGCCAATAGTCTGGAGATCAGGAATGGGGTGGTGACAGGATACCTTTATTCTTCGCCATTAGTGACGATCCAGTCTAAAGGAGATCTTGTACGAAGGATTGTGGCACACAAATCTTCCCGGAAAGAGTGTGTTGCAGTTGGGAACGATATGAATGATGCAGCCATGTTCAGGGAAGCCGGGTATTCCATATTATTCAACTCATCATCTGATTTGAGGGAAAGGCTGGCATGGTACCTGAATAAGGGAGAAAACGGATTCAGAGACGAGTTCAGTGAACTCTCCCGAAATGTTAACAAGATCATCGTACAACCTGATTTGAGGCTGCTCATTCCCATTCTGGTACCTTGGTTCTCCAGATTTGGACCAAGAAATCTCTTTCCATTCACTGTCAGAAAGCTTTCTGGAAATGTGCTCATGACATGAGAAGTGTTGTAGAAAGAGTGAGAGCCGGAGAAGCTATACTTGTCAGCTAATCCTGTCATACGTTGAACATTCAGAAGGTAGAAAAAGACTATTTGAAATGCTTCTAGATTAGAAACTCTCCATTCTCGTAAAAGAGCTCACCATCTGCATATATCCTGCCTTCACTTTTCATGTCCTTCAGTAGATCCCAGTGAATAGCTGAATCGTTTACTCCCCCCGTGTCTGGTATTGATCTTCCCAGAGCCACGTGGATAGTTCCCCCAATTTTCTCATCAAAGAGGATATTCTTGGTGAACTTGGTAATTCCGTAGTTCGTTCCAATAGCCACCTCTCCTATGCGCCTGGCACCATCATCTTTGGAAAGCATTTCCTGCAGCAGATCGTCGCCCTTCTCAGCATGTGCCTCTACAACACTGCCCTTCTCAAAGGTCAAAATGATATCTTCCACTTCTTTCCCCATGTAGATGCCCGGATAGGTGAATCTGATAGTTCCTTCTGCAGAATCCTCAACTGGACCGGTAAACACTTCACCTGAAGGAAAGTTCCTGTGACCATCTGAGTTGATCCATGTCCTTTCTGTAAACCTCATGCTCAAATCTGTATCTTCACCAACGATCTGCAGTGTGGACTTGCCATTCAAGTAGTCAACAATTTTCTCCTGACTTTGAGACAGCTTTTTCCATTCAGCAACAGGATCTGGCATATCCACAAAACAGGCATGGTAAACAAAGTCCTCATACTCTAATAAGGACATTGATGCTTCCTGAGCCAGTGCATGAGTGGGATATAACGTTAATGTCCACTCCAATGTTCCTTCGTGCGCCCTCTTCAAAATGGTTGTATTGAGCGCCTGCTGCGCCTTCAATCTTCTGCCAATCTTTTCAGGGTTAATAGAGGTCAGCTGCTTCAGATTGTACTCTGCCAGCACAGTAATGATGACGTCCAGATTATCTACGTAATACTTCATGAAAGGGGAAACGTATTCTAATTGATGATCTTCTGCATGCTGATAGAAGAGTACCTGGAGATTGTCAGTTAACAGAGATACCTCAGGGTAAGCACCCTTGAGCAAGCTCTCCCTGTAGATTGCTTCAACTAGAGGAACTGCCAGTGTTGTCCCCTGGATTAACACTTTGTCTTTCTCTTCCATTTCTGAACTGTAATCTACAACTGCTCTTGCCATCCTTTCGACACGAATATCTGTAATAATATCACCCCTTATAGGGAATCAAACACAAGAATTTAACAGGATTCCTCCCAGTATTCCGGAATTGATGATGCTCATTGGGTGGTACAAAAACAACTGTGCCTGGCCTGAAGGGAATGTCTCCCTTTTCACTCTTGACTACTCCTTCTCCTTCAAGTATGAATACCTCATGTTCCCAGTCATGTGTATGGTATGGGCTGTACCCTCCAACACCTATCTCGAACAATCGCATGGCGAAGTTTTCAGCACCAGTGTCTTTGGTGAGCAACCAGCGAACAGTGATGTCTTTGGCACCTTCCTCAGCTTTTTGGGCTGGAATTTCTGCATATTGAAAGGCTTTCATGAGCTCACCTTGAGTACTACTCTTTAAAAGGTTGCCCTTGAAGGCCTAAAGAATGGTATCCTCCAGCAGTTCTTTCCCATCTTGTTACACGTGTAGCATCCTGATTTTTCCAGCCCTCAAAAAATACTCTCGGGTTGCTCACTCAATTCCAGTCAAATTCTCTGAACTCTTCCTCTTTTTTTTCTTTTTTCTCCACTTCTTCCCTCCTGAAAAGATCAATCTGAGCTGGAATGGGGACAGGAACCGCAATTCCTGTAATGATGGCTTCTCCTATGTCAAGCCTTCTCATTTCTTCTCTAAAGTCTGTCAGATCGTTCTCAGATGAATTGATGAGATGCTCTCTATCTTTCAAATTTGTCAGCAGTAAGACGATCGTCGTATTCAACTGGGAGATGATCTCGTCCAGAATCTTCTTAGGCATCTGATCCACGACGCACAGTCCAAGATTGAATTTTCTCCCTTCCCTTACTATCTTTTCGAAAACAGTTTGCCTTGCTATTTCCTTGTCCAGCAGCTTGTGCGACTCTTCCAGAACGATCAATGTCTTTGGGGGAACAGTATTCTTTCTTCGTGCACTCCTGAATTGATCCAGCAAGTATCTGGATACGATACTGGATACTAATCGAATCACCCAATCATTGTTCTCATATTCCCCGAAATCCACAATAACTGTACCTCCCTGGAACACCTTCCCCATGATGTAGTTTAGAGAATCGAATTTATCTTCCACAAACTCGTAGGCTACAATGCGGGAAACCTTCCTCTTCAGGGTGGAAATGGTCTCCATTCTTATCTTCTGCTCAAATTCCTCACAGATCTCTTCTGAATCCTTTACTGCAATGTAATGCAGCCAATCTCTCTCCTTCTTTAATATCAGATCGAGTGCATCCTGCTGCGCTGGTGTCAGTTCAGTTATCAGAGCCAGTTCAGAAGGATGGATCAATTTGCGGGGAATAGAAAGAGAAACATCACATTTTGCTCCTCTCAATCCGAGTACATACACATTGTCAAGCCCGCCCAGACCATTCGGATGATAACCGTATTCAGAATGCACATCAAAAACAACACATGCAATACTCCTGTTTCTTACCTCTCTCAGGATTACTTTGACAGCATTGGATTTTCCTGAGCCTGTCTTCCCGAAGACACCTGCATGCTTGGTGACAAAGGTGTCTGCATCCAGAAAAATGGGAACATCCATGTCCCTCACCTTTCCTATGGAGATGCAGGCTTCTGTCCTGTAAAGGAATTTGAGATCCTCTTCTGTGACCTTTCTTACTGGAGCCAGGTACTTGGGCAGAGACTTTGCTCCCCGTATTCTGTCTTTTTCCAGAATTCCCAGAAGACTTGCTGTAGCAGCATAGTAGAATTGGGGGCCGTATATCCCCTGGATATTCCCGATTGTATCAGGATAGGAAAGACCTGCAATCTTGTCAGGGAGTACAGCTTCTCCTAGATGGCGGGCTTCCAGTTCATTGATTCTGGCTAAATACGTGTATTTTGACTCAACGACAATGAGATTTCCAATTTTGACATTCTCAAACTCCTCGCTGTCATCTATTCGAAAGTGAATCCTGTCCGTAGCTGAAGCAATGACCTTCCCAAGCATGGAACATTTTTGAGGTGAACCTTTTTAAGGTTATTCAAATTCGTACCACTCGTGTTACACGTGTAACAATGCCAACTATTTAGAATTTTCATGTATTGTATGTCTGTTTCTTGTTTTTTGTTTTGAATCTGCCGAGAAACAGTATCAGATCCTGGGGAAACACTCATCTGAAAGCAAATTGAAAGAAAAAAAGGAAAAAAGGGGTTATTTACCAAGGAGTTTCTTGAGCTCATCGATAGCCTGCTGATACAGTTCCATGGCTTTGAGAGCATTCCAGTTTCCTGCGATGCAGTTAGTGCTGTTGAGGCAGAACTGCTCTGCCTTCTTCAGGTACTCATCTGCCTGGGCCAGTATCTCTTCTACAGCAGTAGTATCAAGTCCCTTTTCCTTAGCTTCTTTGAGGAGCTCCTGAGCTTCTTCTTTGAGGCTCTGTGCCAGTTTAATGTTGTTCCTTGCCAAGGGGCAGATACTGAGGGCTGATACTTGCTGTGAAGACTGTATGGCGCCGCATATCCTCGTGGTGTCTGTCCTCACTCCTGCAGGGCTGGCGTCATTGTAGGTCGCTGTTATGGTGTCGCGTTCTACTACGAACAGGATACCATCATTTGGAGCCATTCCTAATGCAGGGTCGCAGGGGAATGATGCAGTGAAGACACCCGTGCTCCCAACCTCCTCGAGAGAAATGTTCTCAGAATCTCCCGTTATCTTGCTGGTCAGAACTGCAGAAGCAGTGCCAGTTCCCGCGAGGTCCTGATCTGTCAGGGTCAGTGTCAGAGGACCCTCTGGTGGGTAGCACGCAAGATCGAACTTCACATCACCTATGTGGGCGTAGGTAATGGTTAACTGCGGTCTGTAGCAGACGCCAAGACTGCCCAAATCCTGTCTGAATCCAGTGTCCCAGCTCATGATGCTGTCTCCTGTGGTCGCTCCGTCCAGTCTGAACGTCAAGAGGCTTGCTCTGACCCCGCCTGGGTTGAACCCACTCATCGAGGGAGGTGTCAGTGTGTACATGGTACCGGAAGCATCTGCAATCAGGGTGGCTGTCGTCCACGTTGGTGTCAGTGTCGCCAGAATACCGGCTCCGTGAATGCCAGCATAGGTGGCAGTTGCGAACAAATCTCCAGTGTAGTCGATGAGGTTACAGCTCCAGGTATCAGCCTGTAGAGGATCGAGGAAGTCTGCTTGCTTGAAGATGGTGACCTGAGCAGACATGATGTAAGCATTGGCAGGCAAGGCACTGAGGTCAAACTGGAAGACCCCATGTCTTATCCCAGCATACGTGGTGTTGTGCCCTGTCCACATGTCATCATCATCTAGAACGACGCCATAGGTGAACTCTGCCACGTATCCTGCATGGTACTGGAGTGGTGTGTAGATCATGGGCGTCGTAAAGGTGTGAGGCCCTGAGCATCCCGTATTTCCTGCCTGGTCTCGTGAGCACACTTCGTAGTAGTAGGTCGTGCCCATCTGGAGGCTGTCAAACTCAAGGGAGTGGTTCAGAGTCATGGTAGCATCTGATACAGTGTTGCCGTATGCAGCTGTCAATCCCCAGTTGATGAGGGATGTTGATAACTCGTCTGTGTCCCAGGTAATTTCCACGCTGGCTCCATTGCAGGGGTTGGCAACGATGTTGCTGATGACGGGGGGCGTGGTATCAATGTTTGCTGTGTCTGTCCTCACTCCTGCAGGGTTAGCATCGTTGTAAGTCACAGTCAGCGTGTCAGGGTCTGCGACTTCCAGGTTGCCATTGCCTGGAATTGCTGCTCCTGCACTGCACGGATATGATGTTCTGAAGATACCGGTAGCTCCACCAACCTCATTGAGGGTGGCAGTCTCACTGTCTCCTGTAGCTCCACTGGACAAGGTCACATTCGCAGTACCACTTCCTGCAAGGTCTGCATCTGCTAACGTCACGGTCAGTGGTCCCGTCGTCGTGTAGTAGTCCTGATCGAACTGCACGTATCCCTGTGACTGCACGATGTTCCCGCACACTGCCAGTGCGTAAGGCTGCACGTTCCAGCCAGGAGTGACCTGGTCTGTCATGAAGGCGACCGCGTAAATCGTGTACACGCCAGGGTCTGTGACGTTAAAGCGCACCTTCTGGACGACATCGGGATAGATGAAGCTAGTGTTGGGTACTGTCCAGCCGTTGGAGAAGTTGCCGTCACCACTCAGATAGTACGTCATACCATTGGGATGATCAACCTCCACGTACATGTAGTTCACCATCTGAGCAGCAGAGCCTACAGTTCCGGGTGGCTCTGTGTACACGCAGGTCACGTCTAGTACCTGTCCAGGTGCCAAACTTACTGTGTACGCTTTGAAGAAGGGGCGCACAATGCCAGCACCATCCAACCCTGCAGTGTTGTCATCGACGAGGAGTGAGCGCACGTCTCCTGAAAAGTACAGTGCGTTATCCAGGAGTACACGGCCCCAGCCCTGACCGAAACCAGGGATCGTTCCTCCCGTGTTCGAACCAGTCATGGGCTGAGCACTCTGGATAATGATGGCCTTCATCATAGCAGCAGTGGGAGTGAAAGCACCTGCAGCCATGAATCCTGAGGATGCACCCACAGGTGTGTACCAGCCTGTCGTGAAGTATTCTCTCACCAGGGCACAGCATCCTGCCAGCCCGGGGGCTGCCATGCTCGTACCCTGATACGGTACAAGGCCATCGTGCGGGGCAGCACTGGGTGTGGCATTGTCACTCAGGGCTGAGAAGATGACCATTCCAGGGACACACACGTCAGGCTTTACCCGTGTCCAGCCTGAGGGTTCTGCAGGTCCCCAGCTCGAGAATGAAGCCACATCTTCGGAGTTGCCACCAAACCCATCGAGACTGGTCTCAGCAGCACCAGCACTCAGGCAGTTCTTGGCTGTGGCAGGAGGAGTGATCGTCGCGTAACCAGGACCATCATTACCATTGGAGAAGATGACCAGAAAGTTGGGATTGGCCCACATCATCTCATCCACATCACGGGAGTAAACGTTGTAGTCACCATAAGCACCTCCACCCCAGGAGTTGGAGTGGAT
>CAZFAR010000091.1:0-9176 GCA_964516825.1 uncultured Thermococci archaeon | reverse complement strand
CAGGCTAAGCCACCCCGGCCTAACACCTTACTCTGAATTCATGTATATAAGGTTTTGCTCACAAAGGTTGTGACACTCTTCGAATAGCAACCCTAATGAAGGTAGTATCTGAGAATACTGACCTGATCTTCAATTACAGACACAGAGGGTCCACAATTGCACGAAAGATTGCATAATCTATAAATACTAAAACACGAAGGGATGGTATGGCAAAAAGACTTAATCTCCATGCCAACTTCCCTTATCTTATAGAAGTACCGAATGCTGCACTCGGATATCTGAAATCTGCCCTATCTGAGGAAAAAGTCAATGTAACCAACATATACTGGTACCTTCCACCCCGAGAAATACTGGAATCCATATCTGCACTCCTCATCAAGTTCCAGAACAAACGCATCGATCTTTTCGACCCCCCAGCATTGTTCACCGCCTATCTATCCAGATTCTTTCATGCTGACAAGGCCACCTATCCCTTTGGACCTACCCTCATTGAGCATCTTCTCACCACCTACAATCCATTAAGAAAAGTGAATCAGGTAGCGAAAACCTTCAAGGATTTCGTAGACCATTCCATCGAGAATGAGAACATGGCAGATGTGGACATTGCAGGATTTACTGTCAATTTTTACCAATGGATCATAAGCAGCTATATCTGGTCCAAACTGAAGGAATTGAACCCGAATATCAAAGTTGTCGTGGGAGGACTTGCCACCAGAAGTGAAGCACAGACCTTCATGAAAACGTTTCGAACTGTAGACTATGCAGTCTGGGGCGAGGGCGAAATTCCTTTGAAAGAGCTCGTGAGACGTATCGACGACAGAAAATCTCTACCAGAAGTCCCCCACCTCGTATACAGGGACAAGAATGGTCTCCGTTCCACAGATGTTCCCGTTTGCAGGGTTGATCCACCCTTTGCAGATCATTCAGACTATTTCAAGAGAGTTAAAGAGTTTGACATTGCCATACCACCCTTCATACCAATTTGGGGTACTCGCTCCTGTCGATGGAATAAATGCAAATTCTGCAGCGTGAACAGAGGTATAGAATACTATGAAAGACCAGTAAAAGATGTAGTCAGGGAGATTGAATACCAGTCAGAAAAATATAATGTAGATAAATTCATGTTTGTCGATACAGATATTGGGAGAAAAAATGTTGCAGATTTTGAGAATTTGCTTAGAGAGCTTCTCAGGAGCGTGAACAGAAGGAAGAAACCCTATGATATCTGGGCAGAAGTTTCCCCAGCCTTCCTGAACGGAAAATACATGGAAATGATGAGTAAAATAAGAATGGTAATCCAGATAGGGTTTGAAGCCTTAACGGATTCTCTTCTTCAGAAAATGAGAAAAATGCATAGATTTGCAGAGAATATACAGGCCCTGAAACTTGGAAGGGATTATGGCGTCAATATTACGGGGCTCAACGTACTTCGGAACCTGCCTGAAGAATGTGAAAAAGACATTATAGAAAGTATGGAGAATCTGAATTATCTCCGTTTTTTCCTGAATCGCTACATTCTGAGACCTTCTGAATTGACCTTGTACAAGGGAACAGCATACTACGGCGAGACTCCTCTAGATGAGAGGGAAAAATGGGTGACAAACATCATGTATGATGAAACCAAACAGACTGGACTAATCAAAGAAGACAACAGGTGGGATTTCTTCGGGTTCAGGGCTCACCAATTAAAGCATCATCTCTTGTGGGATCAGTTCAGCGACATGCTTGAGCGATTTCAGAAAGCCAAAGTTTTCTACACCTGGCTTGAATTCTCTGACAGAAGTTCTTTCATTGAAGAATACAATGAAGTCAGTGGGCACGAAGTATATTTCCTTGACGGGGAAAGGACACGTATTCTGAAATTCTGTGATAATATCAGGTCCTGGGAGCACCTGAGAAATGAATTCTCATCATCAGAGAATATAGAGGACACTATATCCCAGTTAAGAAGAGAAAACCTCTTATACGTTGATGAAGAAAGAGGGTACTTGATTTCCATCCCTTCTTCAAAAGACATCCGAAAGATACATGAAGTAGACTAAATATTTTCTGATATTGAGAAAGTATTTTTATCCTGCATTTCAACAGCAGCAATGTTACACGTGTAACAAAAATCTGTTCTCATCTGAGAAACTCAATCTCAAAAATATTGTGATCTTAGGAGCGAGATCAGACTACTATGTGACTGTTCCTCGTCACTGCTCTTTTGATGACTCAGTTTCAATGATATTGAGGAAGCTCGAGAATATCAGTGACACAGATCCATCTCCTTCACCCCTCATCTACCGTGATAAAGCCTACCCTGGGTGGGATGAATCAGATGAAAAAATCTACAGAGAATTGTATAACGATTTCAAAAACATCAGATTCTACTGCAGCATCTTCGAGAATCAGAAGACAACTTCTTAGAAAATCCCTCAAGAAGACCAATAGCATAAAAAATGAAAGGAATGACCGTTAAACTGCCGAGAAAGATTCTGATTCCCATGTTTACAGTATGAGAAGACACAATTCTGAAATGTTACACGTGTAACAGCATGGTCAGTTCCCTGAACACGTCCTGCATTTGAAACTCTTCTCAAAAAAATCAAATTCTAATTTTTATGAAGCCAGGAGTTTTTCCTCAATCAGTCTGCACCATTCTTTCACATCTTCCACAATAGTCTTCTTCAACTCCTTTTTCGATATGGCTGCATACGTGTACGCATACCCCCTGGACAAGCTGGAAGCCTTCCTCAAGGCCAATCCCTGGCTCAGCAGCTGCTCCAGTGCTTTCTGAACTGTACTTCTGTGCCTCTTCACTGCTTCTGCAATCTCCTTTGTCGTTCTGTGAGGATGCGAAAAAAGGTAGAAGAGGACTGTGCTCTCCAGCTCATTCAGTGACAGAAGACAGACCAACAACCTATCTTCATCCATCTTGTCTATCTGCAGCTTGGAGCACAGGTTCTCGTTCATTAAAAACCGCACTTACATAGCCTCCAGAACCTGCTTTTCAATGTGCTGCTGGGGAACTGCTCCAACAATCCTTTTGGAGGGTGCACCCTTCCTGAAAACGATCAGGGTAGGAATACTCATGACCTGATATTTGATGGCAGTTCTGGGATTTTCATCCACATTCAACTTCGCAAATACGACATCACCTGCCATCTTCTTGGCAAGCGCCTCCACAGAAGGAGCGATCATCTTGCACGGCATGCACCATGTAGCCCAGAAGTCTACGACCACAGTATCATACTTCTGGAGCGTTTCCTCAAAATTTGAATCAGAAACAGTAATGGGAGCATGAGGCATATTCGGCTGATTCACAAGCCTTTGCATCTTTTCTTGGCGAATACGTTCCAATTCATCCATGCAGCCACCTCCCTCCAGGCCTTTATAAATGTTTCGATTATTTATGCAACAACTTTGCACAACTTTCTCTTTGAACTACTCTGCAATCTGACAACACTATTTCTGACTAAAAGGAGATAGTAAAGGTTACCCTATTTAAGAATTCTGCAGAATAACAAAAGTTTATATTTGCCACTTCCAAAGGGGAACCATGAGTGAGGAGCTGCAGAAGTCTGAACGTGATGAACTGCTGGAACGGCTGGGCATAGATCTGCCCAAAGATGAAGAATTCAAAGAGATGCTCGAACGGGAAGGTATTGGATATCTGATCAGAAAAGATGTCCAGGAATCCTTCACTCCTGCAGAGATTGAAAAGATAAACAGAGATGTTGATGAGATCTTGGCGGATCTTGCAGCTTCTCCTTCAGGTCTATCGGGAAATGAGCGTGTGATAAGTGAAGTTCTCCAGAAAGAAGCTGAAAGATTGAAGACCTTTACACTTCAGGACATTGTCTTCGATGTGAGGGAAAAAGGCTACGCATGGAAGGGGACAATTGCTATTTCTCTGTCTGGCAATGATTGGAACAAAGCAACAAAACAGGCAGAGCTGATCACCCAGTTGACCCTGATAAAGCTGGCCAGAACCAGAGGGCTTGTCCCCAAAGTTTCCATTGCCTTCGAAAAAGAGAAACCCTCATTTGCAAAGTCATCGTTAACGCTGCAGGAGGCTGCAGCTGAAATTGAAAGCTTTGCCAGAAAATCACTGGGAGACAACTACATTATGGTCAAGAAAAGACTTCAGAAGCATTTTTCCACCAAAGAGGATTTAATAGATGCCAGTTCTGAAGTCCAAAGAATCATGACATTATTCATTGATGCAGAAATTGCACGCAGGTTTGAGAACAAAGTGGCAGATACTATCTACAGAATTGAAGGTGGTTAGATGAGAAGAGTGAGAACAGGTATTCTGGGCCTGGATAAGATGCTTTATGGAGGATTGATTGCAGGAAGGCCCTACGTGATTGCAGGCCCCCCTGGTTCGGGAAAGACTATACTGGGAATGCATTTCCTGTTGCAGGGGATTAGAGACGGCATAAGTGGATTGTACATCTCGCTGTCAGAACCTGCTTCAGAGATCAGGGACAATATGAGTGCTTTTGGATGGGACATCTCCAAGGTGAAAATACTGGATGTTTCTCCGGAAGGAGGCACTGGAGTATGGGTACTCCCCTCAGACGGGCTGCTGGAGAGCGTGCGGTTCAATGTAGCCAATCTGAACAGTTTAATATCTACTGAATTGACAGTGCACAACATAGGGAACATTGTAATCGATTCAATAACTGCTCTAAAGGAATTGTGTGAGAGAGAGCGGGATGTGAGGGTTGATCTACTCTCTCTGATGAACTATCTTTCAGAGAACAGGTGCACCTCTTTATTGATCAGCGAGTCAAAGGGGGAAACTGTAGAAGTGGAGAGCTTTCTGGGCAGGGGAACGATACGTCTTCAGACAGTCTTTCTTGAAGGAAAGCGAAAGCGCTCCATACTGATCGAGAAGATGCGAGGTACAGGGTTTGACGAACAGGCCCGACCCATGAAGATTACAGAAAAAGGAATTGAGGTATTCCCCTCTGAATCACTGCTGGAATAGAAAAAGCCAAAAAAACAATAAAAAAAGAAAATAGTATTTAGTACATGGTTGAGCATCCGATTCCAGGACTCAGATAACCTGGATTGTAAGGTATTGGAATGAAGGCTGCGTACACTGTGTTTGTTCCGTGCTCATTCTGTGCTGCAACAGCAATGATAGCTACTTTGTTCTGCTCGTAGTCTGCAATGTATATGGGAATCCGTTCAAACCGCTCAGGAGAATACCTGGGATCGTATCCTGCAACTGGTATGCCATTGAATTCAATGTACAGTACATTGGTATCTATGGATGTGTATACTTGGAGGTAGATTACCCCACCATTGGGAATGGCAGGCAGTTCCACATCTCTGCACTGTTCAGGATGAATGAGGACTTTCACCTCTTTGGGATAAACAATAGCTACTCGTGGGATTTGGCCTGCGTCTGCAAATGATGCAAAGATTACAAAGGAAACAAAGGCTGCAATTACTTCTTTTTTCATGTTTACACCTCTTTATTGGATTATATTTGATTTAATCCTTTATATATCTTTCGTTTCCTGAAGCTTGAAATCTATTTGCGCTTTTTCTGTTACACGTGTAACAGGGACACGATTCTTGATTTTTCTCCTGAAAATTGGGAGGCTGCATTGATATCGCTACTGAGACTGAAGATTCTTTATTGAAATACGATAGAGATTTAGAAGAAAGCAGTTTCCAGAGTGGAAAATGAAAGAAACTTAGAGAGAAGATTGAAAATAGAGAATGCATCTAGTAGACAGTAGTACAGCCAAATGCAGTTGTTATCTGGCCATTTCCAGTCAGTACAGGTATGAATGCTGCATAGACAGTATTTGTTCCATAGTCATTCTCAGCCCTAGCCATGAGAATGGCAGTCTTATACTGTTCATCATCTGCAATGTAGATGGGGATGACCTCCAGAAGCTCAGGATCATACTTGGGGTAGTATACAATGTTGCCAAACTCATCAGTGATGGGGTGACCATTGAATTCAATATAAAGAACATTGGCATTATGAACGTATACCTGTGCGTAAATGACTCCTCTATTGGGAATGGGAGGCAGGACCATGTTCTCACAAATGGGTGGATAGATGAATATTCTGGCCTGACGGGGATACTGGATTGCAATTCGAGGAACGAAGTCTGCAGCATGTACAGAGACCACAAGGAAGAGGAGAGCAAAGACAATTATTATCTTTTTCATGGGAACACCACATAATCATGGGCTGGAGGTTTTATATACTTTTCCAGAATTCAATCGTGTATGAGCCTTCATTGGCAGTCTGTATAATACCTCATTATGTAGGAGAAAAGAGGTGGATTGTGTGTGCAGGACAGGCATCTATCATTTACCGTATCTTCCCCCTGGCAAGTGAAGCCAATACACCTACAGCACACATCCCGACAAAGACCATGAATGTGGTATGAGCACTCTTCAGAAACAGACCATAGTACTCAGGAACAATTTCTACCTTCCCCAGGTACACTGTGATCACCACCATAGCAATGCCCATGGACGTCATCTGACCAATTGACCGCACAGTGCCCACCATGGCTGAAGCAATCCCGTAGAACTTCTTTTCAACAGAGCTCATGATAGCATTCGTATTGGGAGACGAAAAAAAGGCCAATCCTGCACCCAGGAGAGCCAGTCGAGCTATGATTAAGGATATCCCCGTAGTCTCCCCTATAAGTGCAAAGCCAATCAATGCAGATGTTGTTACAGCCATTCCAAGAGAGGCCACAATCCGGGGTTCAATTCTGTCTGAAAGTCTACCTGCAAAAGGTGAAACCAAAACCATGACTACTGGCTGGCAAAGCAGGATCATGCCCGCCTCCTGAGGAGTGAAACCGCGTAGAAACTGCAGGTATAAGCTCATCAAGAAGGCGACAGCGTGAGTTGCACTGTAGTTGATGAAGGCCGCCATGCTGCTGAAGGTGAATACTACATTCTTTCTGAAAAGATTCATGTTCAAAACAGGTGCATCAGTCACAGTCTCCCAGAGAATGAATGAAAGAACTATGAGAAGTCCAAACAGAATGATCCAGAAAGCTCTTTCTGAAGGGAGTAAAGATATACCGTACATGGTCAAAGCCAATGCTGACCCGTAAATGAGAGAACCGATGACATCAAATTTCTCCCCTGGTGCTCCAACCCACTCTCCTGGGAGTCTTAGCATGATAAGTAAAATGACTAACAGGCCAAGAGGAACATTTATGAAAAAAATGCTTCTCCAGCCCCATTGCTCGGTCAAGAATCCGCCGAGAGAAGGTCCTAAGGATAGTCCTGAATAGACTGCTGCCACATTGATGCCAATGACTTTGCCCCGTTCTGAAGCTGGAAACACTGAAGTCAGAATAGCTACAGCAGTTCCAAAGACCATGGCACCCCCTATCCCCTGGATGATTCGGAAGAAAAGGAGGAGAAAAACAGAAGGAGACAGTCCTGAAAGGAGGGATGACACTGTATATGTGAGTATTCCGTAGGTGAACACTTTTTTTCTGCCGTAGATGTCTGCTATTCTTCCGAATGGGACCAGGAACATGGCTACAGACAAGAGGTACAGGGTGGCAACCCAGCTGAGAAGGACTGCATCCATTTCAAATTCCTGTCCAATGGAGGGGAGGGCAATATTTACAGAGGATGACATGAAGGGGGTCACGAAAGAGCCTACGGTGGCTACCAGGAGGGCAGATTTCTTTGCATCCATGAAACTACCTTGTGAGCTTCTTTACTGACCTTCTGTATTCGGGCTTCGTATTAATAGTTTCTGGTTTTTGAAGGTTTGCAGGTCAATAGTGTGTCTTGTTACACGTGTAACATTTCAGTCGATCTGCTATTGATATCTGCAAGTTGGTAAGGAGATGGTCTGCGAGATTGGTGGTCTTCAATATCACCCATGTCATTCGAGTATCCATTTCCTAAAGTCATGAGGGATCGAAGGCGCTACACAACAGGCTGAGAAGTTCTTTTCCATGAGGTTCTGGAATTTCTCTTCCTTCTTTTCTTGCAGTCTCCAACCAGAGGTCAACTGCGATTTTGACTTCTCTCAGTGCTTCTTCTTCTGTTCCTCCAAAGGCCGAACACCCCGGTAGCTCTGGAACCACTGCTATGTACCCTTCATCTTCTTCACTGTAGAATATTTCTATCGAATACCTATACATTTTCGTCCTCCTCTAGAAGATCATATTTCTCTACAACTCTTATGAGTTGTCTCACCTGATAAGGTTTTGCTTTTCCTTTTATATTTTGGAAGTTCAACAACTCCTCCACTCCTTCTCGAACATAAATTCGATGACTACCTTTTCCTCCCCGAAATTTAAACCCAAATCCTTCTGCAGCATTGCATAATTTTTCAAAACGAACATTCTTTGGGTTCCTCTTTAGTTCCTCAAGCAGACGACGTTTGTTCATATAAGAAGATACAACCACCAAGTCATCTTAAAGTTTCCGTTTGATGCTGACTGAAACGTTAGTGGGGAAGTACCTCAGAACAGACTTGTTCTTCCGATTGAAGGCTACTGTCCGGTCAATGTTGTTTTGCCATGTTACACGTGTAACATTTTGGATTTATTCACCTGTAGCTTGCCCGGGAAAATCAGGAAAACATTCTGTTTGTGGAACATAGATTAACACAGATCTTGAGCTCTTACAAATTCTTTCAAGTCTCCCTCAGATATTCGTCCTTCTTACTTCAATACTGGCAACATTGTCATCCCACCCTGCAATGAAGATCTCAATGTTCAAATGAGGAACATCAAAGGGATAATCCAGGGCAAATGTAGATCCAATTTCAAATCCAGCATTTTTCAAGGCTTCCGGGTTCCGATCATCCCAGCTCATCCCTTGTGGAGTGAACATCCGAGGTACGTATAAATACATGATAAAATTCTGGACAAACTTGCTGTCACTAGTCGGACACAGATTCGTTGTTTCTTCTCCAAGATGGGGTTTCTCCTCATCGACATGGTAGATCAAGATGCCTTTATCGGAGACTAGATACTCAGGGGGATTGACTTTCCTTGGATCTGTAGCAGGATTTCCAAGGAGTCCATTGACATCGACAGATACACCATCAACAGTGTTTGTCATGTACCTGCGGTGTTCTACCAGAAGGTATTTTGTATTATCACCTTCTGACAAGGGCACTTTTACAACGAGAACAGGCTGTCCACCTGTCTGCGGTGGCAGTTGTC
>CAZFAR010000090.1:0-9297 GCA_964516825.1 uncultured Thermococci archaeon | reverse complement strand
GCTGAAATGCTTTGACAGAAAAAGTGTTACACGTGTAACATGGAGGTTGTATCCTGCAGTCTCTCTCACTCTATAGTGGACCTGATCAAGAAGAGATCAAATTGAGCCGCAAGTTATATAAAAAAAGAATTCTTTCATTGATGTGGTGACACTATGTGGAAATACTACCAAGACCCATATCTGAAAAAGTTTGAAACAACAGTGTCAGGAATCGATGGCACCAGTGTAATACTACATGACACGATCTTTTATCCTGTAGGTGGCGGACAGCCCCACGACAGAGGAACTGTGTCTGGCCACTATGTTCTGGATGTCTTTGAAAAAGAGGACCACATCATCCATGTCCTGGAGAGTGCACCCTTCCAGCCAGGGGAGAAGGTGAATTGCATTCTCGACTGGGAGTACAGGTATAAAGTCATGCGGATGCATTCTGCTCTTCATCTCCTGTATGATATCGCCTGTGAGCTCTATGGAATTTCAGCTACTGCAGGCTCGAACGTTGAGGCTGACAAGAGCAGGTTGGATTTCGTTTACGATGAAGTTTTCGATGAAGAAAAGAGAAGGTTACTCCAGAAGAAATTTGCTGCAATAGTGGATGAGGACAGGCCAGTTACAATCTGGTGGGAAGATGAAACACGGTTGGTGCAGATCCAGGGGTATGAGCCCATGCCCTGTGGCGGATTGCATACCAGATCTACAAGGGAAATTGGATATCTATCAGATCTGAAACGAAAGAATGTGGGAAAGGGAAAGGAAAGGCTGGAGGTATTTCTGTGAAAGTAAATGTCACTTTGCTTGTAGTTGCCCTCATACTGGCGGTAATCCTTTTCTGGTTCATCAGATGTGCGTGGCCATTCATTGTAATCGTAATACTGGCATATTTCATCTACAAATTAATGGAGGAACGATGATCATTGTAAAACTGGGTGGCTCTGCCATCACGGACAAGACCAGAGATTTCACGCCTCGGTTGAACGTCATAGAAAGTGCAGCAGAACAGATATCACGTATTGAGGAAAAAACCATTCTAGTACATGGCGGTGGGAGCTACGGGCATCCTGTGGCCAAGAAATTCGGGCTCCACCTCGGATTCAGGGATTGGGCACAGATTGAAGGAGTTTCTCGGACCAGGTATTCAATGACCCAGTTGAATCAGCTGATCATCTCCACGCTCATAGAAAAGGGGGTACTTGCCGTATCGCTACAGCCTTCAGCCTGCTTTCTATGTGAAAACAGAAGAATTTCGCTCTCTTTTCTGGACCCTCTCGAAAAACTGTTGGACTTTTCGTGTACTCCAGTACTGTACGGAGATGTGGTCACTGATGTAAGAATGGGCTTCTGCATCCTGTCAGGCGATCAGATCGTTTCCTATCTGGCCAGGAAGTTCACTCCACGGAAAGTCATTTTCGGGTTAAATGTTAATGGATTGTACACAAGAGATCCGCAATATGAAGATGCAGCTCTGATAGAAGACATCACTTTCTCTGATCTTGATTCTGTATCCGGAGGAGAAATAGGGGATGTTACCGAGGGTATGAAAGGAAAACTTGCAGAAATTCTGCAAATGAAAGGAATTGAGGTCGACCTGATCAATCTGATGAAAGATGAAACTCTTGCAAAGGCTGTCCACGGCGAGGTAGAAGGAACCAGAATCAGATAGCTTTTTAAACTGCTAGGGAGAGCACTCTCGATGGAACAAACCTCCTACAGAGAGCTTCTAAAGATCAGAAATTTCCTCTTGTTGTGGACAGGACAGGCAGTTTCTTACCTTGGAGATCAGTTCCATTACATTGCTATCATGGGGCTGCTCTTATACGAGTATTCTGTTTCACCTGTAGAAGTGGGTACCCTCCTAATCATTCTCTCTGCCCCCTCTCTAATCATTGGCCCTATAGCAGGTGTATACGTGGACAGATGGAGCAGGAAATGGGTAATGATCTTTTCTGACATCATCCGGGGCATTCTGGTCATTCTAATCCCCTTTACTACTGGATTGTACCAGATCTATATTATCATGTTTCTGGTGTCTTCTGTTTCTCGATTCTTCTTTCCTGCTTACTCTTCTACAGTGCCAAATATTGTCTCCAGGGAGCAGCTTTTGGTCGCAAACTCGCTTTCACAGACCACATTCAATATTACTTTAGTCATCGGTCCTGCTGCTGGAGCTCTTCTCATTGGCAGCATGGGGTACACTGCGGCATTCTTCGTCGATGGATTCACTTTTTTCTTTTCTGCTTTCATGATCCTGAAGATTCATTTAGCAGAAGAGAGGAAATTTGTAAGAGGAGGCATCAGAGAGGTTTTCGTTGAGATGAAAGATGGATTCGTACTAATCAGGAGAACAAGACCAGTTCTATTCGTGATTTCTATTTTTTCCGGAATAATGTTCTTGATTGGAGGAGTTAATGTACTGTTCTTGATATTTGTGAGAGATATTCTTGGAATGGAAATTGTGCACCTGGGTGTTCTTTCAGGATCTGAGGGCTTTGGCATGATCCTGGGTTCACTTGCAGTGGGTTTTTTTGGGGGGAAATTCCAGAAAAGATCATTGGTTCTTGGAGGAACCGTTCTTGTAGGGATCTTTCTGGCTCTATTTGGGGCAAATTCGCATATCATAGTATCGTACGGGTTGATGTGCTTGATTGGTATTTCTGTGTCAGCACTGCAGATTCCTGCTTCCACATTACTGCAGGAGGTCGTCCCGGATGATATACGGGGAAGAGTCTTTGGCGTTCAGGGGACTTTGATTCAGACTTTTACCATTCTTTCCATAGGATGGGAGAGTGTTGTGGCGAATGTCGTGGGTGTTCAGGCACTGATCATCATGGTTGGATTGCTGTGTGCAGTCATAGGCATTCTAGGAAAGTTTTTCCCAAAGTTTGCATCATGACCAAAAGATTCTTTCTGAAAAAGCTTTCACAGCATACGTGACTGGTCTCTATCTTGAATTCTCAGATTCCTCAACATGGCTGACAGCTTTGCTGTTTCACGTGTAACATCAATACTTTCAAGAGATCATCATCACCTTGAATTGTTAGACTCCTCTCCAGCTCTTGATCCTCTGGAGATGTACTCTCTCAGATTATTCAATGATTACCTTACACAGTTGAAATTTGCAGGTTCACAACATAGCCTTGGGCTGCCAGCAAAAAGGATGCAAAAACTTTCATCAATAGTGCCAAAACTTCATTTTTTGGTCGGGTTTAACATGCTATAACCGAAAAGTTTAAATAGGGCTAAGAAACACAAGGTCATAAAATGATTCAAAACGTGAATCTAATTACAAAATAAAGTTTAAACAGGAGGTGCTACGATGACTTTATCTCATAGGCCCATAGACAGGATAATGCGAAAGGCCGGTGCTGAGAGAGTTTCCGAAGCTGCTGCAAGAGAGCTTGCTGCCATTTTGGAAGAGGAAGCTATTGAAATTTCCAAACTCGCTGTGGAATATGCTCAGCATGCAGGACGCAAGACTGTTAAGGCTGAAGATGTCAAGTTGGCGCTGAGATAGTCCAACACAATTTCATTTTCTTTTCTTTTTCTGCATCTTCTTCAAAAATTTGTTCCTTGTTACACGTGTAACATTTTCTGGCTCAGTAAGGCTTCCCGGATATTCTTTCCAGGCAATGCCAATTCAGATTCGATATCTATTCCTTGAGTGATTCGATGTACTCTCGATACTTTTCAGCAGACATCAACGTTCCGAGTTCTCCTCTATCTTCTATTCTGATCTTGATGATCCATGCATTATACGGATCTTCATTGATGAGATTAGGCGAGTCAGTCAGCTGATCATTCACCTCTATGATTTCTCCTGAAACTGGTGCGTAAATGTCTGAGACTGCCTTCACCGATTCGATCTCGCACATTTTCCCGCCCTTCTTCACCTTTCCGCCCTTTGGAAGTTCAATGTAGGCGATATCACCTAGTTCCTCGGAAGCATAATGAGTAATCCCTATGATGCCTGTATCACCTTCAATTCTGAGCCATTCATGCTCTTCAGTGTAGTACAATCCTTCTCTGACTTCATACTTCATGATTACACCTCCCTGAATGCTCCATATTTTTTGGGGTCGTAAAATGGTGGCGTCACAATCCTTGCTTTCCTGGGTTCTCCCCTGATGATGACGTTAATCTCATCTCCTGTTCCACCTTCAGAAGTATAGCCGAGGGCAATCCCTGCACCCGACAGAATCGACTGAGTACCGCTGGTGATGATACCCACAGGATTCTGATTTCTCTGGATCTCGTACCCTTCTCTGGGAATTCCTTTATCAACCATCTGAATATGGATAAGTCTTCTGTCAATTCCCATTTTCTTCTGGATTTCCAGCGCTTTCTTTCCTATAAAGGATTTGTCCCATTTGATGGGTGAGAACTCCCACAGATGGAATCCTGCGTGCAAAGGCGTATACTCATCAAAGGGCTGGGATAAAACCTGCTTTTCCAGAGTCTCATGCCCGTACAATGTGTAGCCTGCTTCGATTCTCAATGTATCTCTGGTAGCCAATCCACAGGGAGTAGCACCTGCCGCTATGAGAGTTTCCCACAATGGAAGGGGATCAGATTCAACAAAGATTTCAAATCCATTCTCTCCTGTATACCCCGATTTCGATAAAATAAGTGGAATTCCCTTATATTCCGTTTTCCTGCACTGGAACCACCACATCTCGTTAACGTTAATGGAGAAAAGCTCCTGCCCGATTCTGTATGCTTCAGGTCCCTGTACAGATAACAGTGAGATGTCAAAGGTCTTATTTGTAATTGCTATATCTTGGTCTCTAAAGAGTGTGACACCATCTCTCAAAGTTTCGAGCCAGCTGTACAGTTTTTCCATGGCTACAGCGTCACATACGATCATGTATTTATCACCCAGATTGTAGATTAGCCCCTCATCCTTTATCCCCCCTCTCTCATTCAAGAATGTGGTGTATGTGGCAGATACGGGAGGAGGAACAGACACATCAGCAGTAGCCACATACTGTAAGAAAGTGAGCGCATCTCCACCTTCCACGTAGATTTCAGTCATATGAGAAACGTCGAATATGCCCACTTTGTTTCTGACTGCAAGGTGTTCCTCTTTTACTGAAGAATACCATAAAGGCATTTGCCAACCAGCATATTCACCAATTCTTGCACGGGTCTTATGCCACTCATAAAGCTTCAGCTTTTTCATGGGAGTCATTCATGGTGTAATCTTTTAAGTCTTTGCTGTTTGGTTTCAATCTTGTTACAGGTGCAACTGTTGCTCTCATATCTGATAACAGTCCAGTATTGACTGACTGCTGTGTTACACGTGTAACAAGTGAGGTAGCAAAATGAAGAAGAAAAGGTTCTCAAATAGTACTGTTAACAGATTCATTCTCTCCTTTCAACGATGATCTTGCATTCCGTTGCTATGGCTGCAATTGCACCTAAGGCAGCGAGCCATGGAGCGATGAGTACCCCTATGACACCAATAGTTACAGGAAACTCCAGTAATAATCTGTCATTCTCATCTTTGACAATTATCCTTGTCACATTTCCTTCGTGGATGAGCTTTTTCATAGTTTCTATGAGCCGGTCAGAATCGATATAATATTCCTCTTGCCTTGTTGCAGTCGAAACTCCACATACATGGCAGAATTTTGCTCCTTCAGGGAGTTCTGCTCCACATCTTCTGCATGCTGTCATGGATTTCCTCTTTATCAAAGGTATATAAATGCTCTTGCATGTTCTTTCCACTTACTATATGACGACAAGTCAGGAACTAAACGAGCAAGATAATTACATCAACTGCTGTTTTGATTCTGGTCTAAGACCATCTATCCAGCTTTGTTTGACTCAAAATTATAGATTTTTCCTTCCATTTCTCAAGAGGGACACTCAATCTGGAAGATACATCCTGGAGTGCTTCCTCTAACGAAGGAAATTCACCTATTCTTGCAGCATTCCTCACATTTTCTCTGCATTCCCAGACACCCACACACAGGAAATAATCTGGAGTGGTCTCCCTGAAAACGAGAACTGATCCCTGTCTCTTCAATTCACTCAGTTTTTCCAGACAGGCCAGCCGAACAGCATAGTACCCCCCTCCTTCCCTGATTGCGTAATCACTTCGTCCCGTGTATGTTTCATGCTCACCAATGATTCTAGTCTCTGTCATGCCAAAGGTCCAGAAAGTGTCGGGAACCCATGCTTCCAGCTGTTCGTATTCCCAGCGCTCAGGCAAAAACAAGATCTCGAAATGATTTCCCAGATACTCGTTGGAAAAGACACAATACTCGTTCAGAAGTGGCAGATCTTTAACGTTTTCGATGAGAATGTTTCCCAGTATATTGTCTACCGTTGTAATACTCCAGCGATTGGGCACCATCTTCTTCTTCAACCCCAGGAGGCCTGCACTCATCAATCGTGAAAGTGTATATACATCAATTCCTGAGGAGTACAATGCCCAGACTGCATCGCGGGCATTGACTTCATCTGAAGTCACGTACTCTACAGATTTTTCTGCAGAAACATTATCAACAATTTTCAAATCTTTTAAAATCCCGGAAGGACCCATTGGTTGAGCAATGGCTGAGAATACGATGTTGAAGGTAGGTTTCTTTCTCAGAGTAACCTCAATATCTGGAGGCTTCTGGGCCAAAGCGAGCAGCTGGACATCTTCTGAAGGTGTATTTACATTGACTTTCTCTTTGGAGCGAATCAAAAAGGATCTCAAATCTACAATTTCGGGAAAGTCATATCCGTACCACTTTTTGGGATTGTCATAGATTGGGGCATCTTCTGGCTCAAAATTCAGTGACAAAGGTCCAGCGTAGACACGGGGGTAGTTCTGCCATCCTACAAAAATGGAGGGAGATGGTCCAAAGAAGTGATCAGTCAGTTCTACAGTGCTCTGCACCTTCACCTGTTCGAATATTGGACATTTGGGAAGTCCGCACATGAGGCTGCCTTTGCAGTAGACACACTTTTCTCTTGAAATGTGAGTCTTCTCTTGCATGTCCACAAAGATCTTGCATCTAGGAGTCTCGAAGCTTTGATACTTCATTAGTATCTACCTGCATCAGAATCTAAAAAAGGTTGTGCCATCTCATCATCTCATGCTGTATCTGTATACAAAAGGGAAACTCGCTGAACTACCATTCCAGATCTTCATCCTGTGCAACTGCCTTTCCCGTAGCTTTTTCCAGTACGATCCTCTTTTCTACCTGTGCTACGAGATGTTTCGTAGATTTCACTGCATCGGGATTGACTGATACAGAATCTATACCTGACCTGATCAGAAATTCTGTGAAATCTGGATATACTGAAGGCGCCTGCCCGCAGATAGAGACTGTTTTCCCATGCTTATGAGCAACCTCAATCAAATGGTGAATAGCCCGTTTCACTGCAAGGTCTCTTTCATCAAAGATGGGGGCAATGCGATCATTATCCCTGTCAGCACCCAGTATTAGCATGGTCAAATCATTCGAGCCCACTGAGAACCCATCCACATACTTGCTGAATTTGTCTGCAAGTATGATGTTTGACGGGATTTCTGCCATCAGCCAGACCTTGAAATCAGGCCCTTTTTCCAATCCCTCTTCTTTCATGATGGTAATCACCTTTTCACACTCTTCTACTGTTCTGCAGAAGGGAATCATCACCCATATATTCTTGAGCCTGAACTCTTCTCTAGCCTTTTTAACTGCCTTCAACTCCAGTCTGAAAGCTTCCACGTACTCTGGATCATAGTACCGAGAAGCACCCCGCCATCCCAGCAACGCGGAGGGTTCTTCTGGTTCGTACTTTTCACCACCTTTCAAATCTCTGTATTCAGATGTCTTGAAATCGCTCAAGCGTAAAACGACAGGCCTCGGGTACAGTGCTTTAGCCACCTGTCTGAATCCTTCAGCCAGCATGTTCACAACCTTTTCTGGCTGTCCAATCTCGATCAGGTAGTTGGGATGCTCATGGATGAAGGTGGTCCAGATGAACTCCTCCCGCATCAATCCAATACCATCACAGGGTAATTTCGCATACTTCTCTGCCAGATCTGGATCTCCCAGGTTCATCAGCACTTTTGTACCTGTGGCAGGAAACACTTCTGCCATCACTGCTTCTTCCTCTTTCTTTTTAACTGCTTCTTCCAGTATACCTTCGTAGACGATACCGTTCACTGCATCTACTGTGATGTCCTGGCCACTCTTGATGACATCAGTAGCCTTCTTTGCCGCGTCACTTGCATTCTTTGCTGCCACGATACAGGGTATGCCCAATTCTCTCGATACAATGGCTGCGTGACAGGTCATCCCTCCAGAATTGGTGATAATAGCCCTGGCCTTCCTCATGGCTGGCACCCAGTCAGGAGCAGTCATCTCTGTTACCAGAATCTCATCCTGCTTGAATTTTCTGATGTCTGAAACATCCAGGATCACTTTTGCCTTTCCTGCTGCTATTCCTGGAGAAGCAGCCAATCCCTTGGCAACGATGTTCCTCTTTTCAGTAGTTGCTACAGGTTTTTGCATTACTTTTCCAGACCAGGCAGTCTCTGGTCTTGCCTGTAAAATCCACAGCTTCTCGGTTCTCTCATCTGATCCCCATTCAATATCCATCGCCTTTCTGTAATGCTTCTCAATAGCTATTCCGTAATCTGCCAGCTGCACAATTTGTTCATCTGTAATAACCTGCTTTTGTCTCTTGGATTTGGGAACCTCTTTCTCTTCTACCCCTCCCTTTTCTTTTCGGATCAACATGATATCTTTCTCGGAAATAATCTTTCGAATAGCCAGATCATCCTTGCCCACATAGTAAATGTCAGGAGTCACCTTTCCCTGGACTACGTACTCTCCCAATCCGTAGGTAGCCTCAATCTGGACCACGCTCGTATCCCCATTGGACACATCCAGCGTGAACATGACACCTGCAGCTTCAGAGAAAACCATCAACTGCACTGCAGCAGCCAAAGCTACCTCCATGTGGTCAAATCCTTTCTGTATCCTGTAGTAGATGGCACGATCAGTGAATAAGGAAGCAAAACAATCCCTTACCTTGTCAACTAACTCGTCTGCCCCCACTATATTCAAGAAGGTTTCCTGCTGTCCTGCAAAGGAAGCATCAGGCAGGTCCTCGGCAGTGGCTGATGAGCGTACAGCCACATAGGGTTTACCAGATCCACCTTCCTCTTGATATCTCCTGGTGAGTTCTCTGTAGGCTTCCCTGATCGCCTCTTCCAGCTCTCTTGGCATTTCAGCCCTTCTTATTATGTCCCTGATCGATTTACCCACTTTCTGCAGTAATTCTGTATCTTCAGTATCTTCCAACTCTTTCAAG
>CAZFAR010000089.1:0-9314 GCA_964516825.1 uncultured Thermococci archaeon | reverse complement strand
ACACGAAAACCTGCATCACCCTGGTTTTTATCTGTCACTTTAGCCTTGTACACAGTAAAAATATCCAAGGAGAGTATTTCCTCCAGTGAAGTCCTTGCATCATATGTAACGTCAAAGTAATTAGGATAACTGAATATGACATCAACAACACCCTGTACTGACCTCAGTTCTTCAGATATCAAGGGGGCATGGCCTGGACACGGAATAGCAACCTGTAGCTGCACAAAGGACAGAGTATTATCACTCCCTGCTCCAACGAAAAGATATGGAACAAAGGGGAAGCACTGCATTCTCCTCAATCTGCAGATTGGCTCTCTCGATTTTTGTGGGAGATGTTAAGGGAAACCGGCAGTGGGCTGACCAGCAGCACCCAATTGCCCCAGGATCTCAAAGCAGAAAAGAAAATCTTTTCAGTGATAGGTTTTTCCATTAGGATGTCAACAGCAGGATTCAAAACCCATACTCTGTCTTTAATGCCAGAAATAACAACATAATGACCACCAGTGCGATGAGGATCTTCATGAAATACAGCAGAAGAAACACAGGCTATGATTATCTTCTTGTCCTGGAGTGCAGTTTCCAGATCTGATCTAGTGACAGATCTGTACTCCAGGACCCCTCCTTTCTCGAGATAGTTCTGCAGAGCTGTATATGCCTGCCTTCTGATTCCTTTTTCTGTCTGTACGTAATGAATTACTGCGTCTTTCAATAGAGATTCTGAGTGAAACCATGAAGGATCGAGCAAGATACTTGTGCAAATGAGATGTGCTCCAAGGCCACATTCCATTACAATCCTCGCTAGATCTGCAATCCAGATAGTCTCAGATGATGGATTGAGCATCTGAAATAAGGTAGTGATGTCATGCTCTTTTCCAAACCGCTTGAGAGCATAGGCAAGACAAAGAATCCCACATGGCACGCTCATACAGTATTCTTGAGGGCTTTGATTATAAAGTGTGTGGTTTCCACAAAAGGAGATTCTCCAAAGAAAGTACTCACTCCATCAACAATGATGGTTCTGAGAAGTTCTGTCCTTTGAGGTGCTTCCTTAGCTATTGCACTCAAGGGAGAGTAGTATACCAGCCGATCAATCAGCTCTTCTACTGAAGGGTACTCCATTACTGCGGTAAGGGTAGCAGATTCAGCCACATACCACAGGGGAGAAATGAACTCTCCAACAGATTGCAGAGTGATCTCAGGAATGTGTGGATACTCTGTGGGAATGTATAGGTTCTGTGAGAGTAACTGCTCGCAAATCCATGATACAGCATCATCGTACGGGGTACTTTTCACAAGTTCCCTCAAAATTAGCCTCCCTTCTGGTACTGCCACTCTGGAGACTTCTCTAAGTGTGTGTTCCTTCTCCATGAGGGAGAAACTCTTGGAATAATATACTACGCTGAAAGAGTTATCTGAAAAGGGCAGAGCTTCACCATCTCCCTGCACACAAGAGCGGCATCCATGAGCTATAATATCTATGCCCACGCTCCAGCACCGCCTCTTTGCCAGGAGGACGAACGTCCCAGCTCCGCATCCTATATCCAGAAGTCTGTCTTTTCTGGTAAGCTGCATGAATTCCAGAACTGGAGTACAATCCTCCAAGGTTTCCACTCTCAATGGGTATCCCTTTTCGGCAGCGCTTCTGTAAAAGCTGGTGATGAATTCTTTTTTCTCCACAGTATCACTCATATAGAGTATCTAGATCAAGATGAAACGAAAAGAAATCCGTCTCACCAAAACCATGGCCCAAAGTGTGTATCGCTGAGACCAGGTAAACATTCTCACAGTTCAGGATATTGAGCAGTGCAGGAGTAATAGCCACTTCATCAGTAAAGATGATGAGCGGTGATTTCACATACTTATGCAGGCAGACGAGCTTCACCAGGATCTGATGAATGAGCTGCACGTACAATGAGGTATACATCTGTTTCAGATCATTGGCAGAACCATGAGCACGTTCTATGAATTTTGAGATATCAAAGAGAAAAATCTGGCCGGGGAAAAAGCTCTCACGGCTAATAGGAGGAAACCATCCTTCCACATCTTGACAGCACATGAGAGCTCTCTCAATAACTGTATCTTTTTGGATAAAGAACTCTTCAGGAGATGAGAAGAAGGTTTCGTCCCTTTTGATCTCAGCGATTTTTGACCCTAGCAGTGTGCTGATAAGAGAAACCCACCCCTCCTCAACACAGGGATCGAAA
This sequence comes from uncultured Thermococci archaeon, assembly GCA_964516825.1. Taxonomy (GTDB): domain Archaea; phylum Methanobacteriota_B; class Thermococci; order Methanofastidiosales; family SZ-28-30; genus SZ-28-30. The sequence continues at coordinate 7,110 of CAZFAR010000089.1, read as the reverse complement.
ACAGCAATGAAGACCTCTCTTTCCTTGTACAGCTGGATCATTCGCAGGAGGAAAAGCGTCTTACCTGAGAAATACTTGCCAGAAATGAGTACATTGGAATAGAGCATTTTTTCCAGGTCCAGGCTGCAGATCTTTTTCCACAGAGGGATGTTCCCTATTCCTTTCGGTGTAGTGTCATCCAAGAAAATCATCCCCTGCAAGGATTTCCAGGGCAGCTGTCACTTTCGTGGACCATGGTGAAAAGAGCACAGTTTGCAGCCCTGCAGTGCTGGCAGGCAGTATATCGATGAGGGGAGAGTCGCCAATCATGACACATTCGTCAGGAGTCAATCCATGTCTTTCACACAGATACTCGTACAGGTGGATGCTCATCTTGGGAATGTTCCAGGCTTTGAGTTCTGTACCTGTGATAATTTCTGTAAACTCCTCATGAGGAATGCCTGCTTTCAGCAGTAGAAATTCTACAGTTTTCCTCGGTTCTTTAGTGAGAATGAAGAGGTGATACTTCTTCTTTAATTCGGGAAAGATATCGACAAAAGATCGGCGAATACATTCATACTCTTTCACCTTCTTTCTGTATGCTGTGTAAAATACACCAAAGTCAATAGTGAGGACTATGTTCTGGCGAGCGCAAAACTCCTGTACTGCTCTCCTGATAACCTGTCTTGCACTGGAATGAGGATACAGAAGGTCAGTTTTCAAGTAAAGAATCATCAGTTCTCTGGCTTTTCCTTCATATAAAGGAAAGAACTGCCGGGCAAGTTCCTGAAAGGCTTGTGTTCTCGCCTCTACAGAATTGACGAGAGTGTCTGAAAAATCAAAGATGAGCGCTCTAATCATGGTAGAAAGTAGAATGGAGAATTAAAAAGGGTTTGCATGACAACTTGAGGGAGTTAGAAAATTATCTGCAGTAGTTCACATCACATGAAAGAGCAGATGCTTCCGTTTTCTGATCACTCTTTTCTGAAATTTTAATTTGTACTTTATTGTTCAGATGCCTCTTCGGTGACCATGTCAGGTAATTCATCTTCCAGGAACCGCAGACGGGGATACGAAAAGCTCACCACTACAGCGATCATGGTCAATATTCCCATAATGATAAACATCAGTCCGATTCCACGCCCCGGACCCACACCAATGATCTCCCCCATGCTTGAGGCCAGTGGCCCATCGACAGCCATTAACGGCTCAAACACGTTGTCTGCTAGTATTCCTGCAAGGAAATAAGAAAGCGGTGTCATTGACCACGAAATCATTGCTCGTATGGAAAATACCCTTCCCTGGATATCTGGTGCAGTCTTGCTCTGCCAGATAGCCTGACTGCACCCGCTCACAATGGGTATCGAGAAAGAGACAATGAAATCCCCAGCTGCAATGATTGCTGCATACGGCTGCACCCCACTCAGGATGATTGCAGCTCCTATAAGTACACTAGGACCCAAAATACCGGTGATGCGCCGCCGGGGGCCTCCCCATGCACTGAGGGCAAGCCCCCCTACCAGCATACCGATGCTGCCCACAGACTCTACAGTGCCGACCACTGCAGGAGATGCGAAACTCAAGACCAAAGGTGTGATCAATATTGTAGAAAACGCTAACGAGAAGTTGAGACTGGCAAAGAATAACAAGAGAGCGAAGAGACCGGGACGGGCTCTGACATATCTCCAGCCGTAGGCTGTCTCCTGCAAGAATGAGCCTTTTCCCTTTTGACCTTCTGTGGTGGCTTCAGGCTTTGGAATCCGAACCATCAACAGAGTGAAGAGTGCAACCAGAAATGTGAGAAAATCGACTACGAGAACTCCCCACAGCTGAATGGTCATAATGAGAATGCCTGCCATGGCAGGTGCTCCAATATCTGAGATTGCATGCGTTGTATCTACCATTCCGCTGGCACGCGCCAGATTTTTCTTGGGAACAAGAAGTGTTATTGATGCCGAAAAGGCAGGTCTCTGGAATGCTCTCAATGCAGAATTGACTGCTGCCGCGACATAAATGTGCCAGACTTCAAGGTTATGAGTATACAGCAATACTGCAATCGCTAGCGTACGGAGTGCTGCTCCTGAATCACTGAAGATCATGGCTTTGCGTCGATCCGAACGATCCACAAGAGTTCCAGCAAAAGGTGCAACAACTATGCTAGGAATCACAGAAAAGACAGCAATAAGGGCGAATTGAGTAACTGATCCTGTGGTGAGGAACACCCATACACCGAGCGCAAAGCTGGTGAGCCTTGATCCTACAAGAGAAACAGATTGTCCAATCAGAATGAAAATGAAGGTTTGCATATTCCTTACCAAGATGCGCTGTGCCACTTTTTTTCACCTTCCGATTTCGTCTTGATACGATGTATAGCCTGCAACTTATCATCTATCTGCTCTTTATAAGTGTTTGTGGTAGAGAGAGATATTGAATGAGATTCGTGCATTATACTTTCCTTAGCAAGAATGTCTGCAGGAGAGATTCCACATGAGAATAGGGGTCTTTGAGTAACCCATCTATAATTTCAAGGGCAGCAGGAACAGCAAACTCCCTGTAGTAGATGGCTACCTTGTCAGTATTTACGAGGAGGGTGCCATCAATGGAAAGATAGTTCCCGCTTAAAGCACATTCAGGGAGAATCTTTCCTCTATCCCACGGAAATTCCAACATGCTCCTCACACATATTTCTGAAGCAATGTGCCGCAGAGGAAAAACCTGGGTCACACCAATATGGCGGCATATCTTTTGATAGCTGTCCAAGGCTATAGGAAGTTGATTAATTTTGCGCATGTTGTCATGCGCTTCTCTCTCCCCCGAAATGATCAGCTTGATCCCTCCACTGTGAGCCAGGAGAGAACGCATGGTATGGAAGACAGTATGGCAGCCCACGCATGGGGAATAAAACCCAAACCGTTCAACAAGCAGGTGAGTAAACCTGCTGCAAAATGACCACCAGAATCGCCTATCCTCAAGTACGATGAAGTCATGCATTGTTCCAGAGAGATTCTTTACCTGCTGCTGCAAACGAACCATGTTTGCCGAGAAAGCATCCCAATCTCGAATCTCTGCTCCAGAACAAATGGCAACAGGCAGTATTTCCTCTGCCATACCATTTCTTACCGCATATATGACAGCAGCAGCACTGTCTTTGCCTGCTGCATCGGCAATCGCCAGATGCTGCGTTTTCATGCCCTGTATCTGAAGCAACCTCCAAAAGTCCCCATCACTCTTGAGGAGTTCTCTAAGAGAAATCACCCTTCCAGTCATCTCATGAACAGTCGACATAGGAACATTCTTTTCCACGTCTCACTCCCCCTCTCACATTTTTTCTTTCTATTCTCCCGATAACCTGGGGACAGTATCCTTCCTGTTCCATTTCAGCAGCTATGTCTTCAAAATATTCTCCTGGGAGGCAGAAGGCCACAGGACCATTTGTTTCTTGTGTCATGTCATATGTGGTGTGGAAAGGTGTTGCATCAAAAAGAAGTGGTATCCTATCAAGAACGACGTCTACTCTTGAGAGAGAGGCCAATTCTCTCAGATGCCATTGAAGACCTTCTCCAGATATGTCTTTTGCAGCATGGATGTTGTCCCGGTACGCAACCAGAATGCGGGCAAGAGGCATGTCGCACTTTCTCAGCCAGCCTACAGCCTTCTCATATACATGGTCATCTTCGCCATAAGCGGGAAAATGTTCTGGAGTATTGAGAACAAAAAGAGTTCCTAATGGTCTTGAAAGGACTACAACATCGCCTACCTGTGCAGTAGAGGCTAGAATGGGTACATCACATGAGGCTCCCACATGAGCACCAATGAGATATTCATGGCAGGGGAGCTGCTCAGAGTCCAAGAACTCCTTCAGATGAAGTCTTCTCGCATACTGCTGTACTGCGCAAATGGAAGTGTGTGCATCCTCAGGGCTGGCAGCAGAAACCTTTGGCACCAAGTACTCAATGCTGTAGGCTCCCTTTGCTACAACATCCTTGAGAGCGTTATTAATCCCTATTTCAACAGATGTCTCTGCATCTCCAGGAAACATCTGGGAGATAATGTCAACAGAAGAGACGAGAAATTTCCCCTTGTCCCCTTCTGTATATTCCTGAATGCTTACAGCATCGATAGCACAGAACGTGGAAAGCGGCATTTCAATAGTATGCCCCTTTCCTATAGGTATACCTGCGGCATGCAGCGTGGACATGATGGATTCAAATGTATGCTGTTTCTGTGAAAGTGGTGCAGTCTGGTCAAGGCAGATAGCAGGAGACAGAAAAGTGCAAGAACAATCTATTTTCCCAAGAATTCCCTGAATTGCTTCTTGAGAAACATTATCTGTTTCAATGGAGTGAATGCAAATAGAATCATCTCCGAAAGGTAGAATAAAACAATCTTCTCCCCGCAATTGGTTCCATTGAGGGTCGTCCCTGAACATACTATCCAGAGACCGATAGACCACATCCTTCAGACTTGACTTAATCTGACAGCCAATTCGAGAGCGGGAGACCAGTTCTTTCAGAGGCTTATCAAGGAAGCATTCCAATTTCGAAAGGATGTAATCAGATTGTGAGGACTTGAATCCGCGTATGAGAAGTTTTACAGATCCAGGATGACGAGACAGCAGTACAGAATTGGCAGGTATGTCTTGCACTTCCTGAAACATGTGAACAAGCGGGAATACTGTAGACTTCTGTGAAATCTGCCCCAGACATTTGGAAAGTGCGTCAAAATCAGTATCGAGCAGTATCTTCACATAGTTACCATTCTCTGACCTGCATGCAGAATGGATTTCCACACGTTTGATCATTTCACTCTCCCTTTCTTACTCTTCGAAAAGACTTTATAAATATTTGGATAAGGAGAAGGAAGAATTGGATCTTTCTGCACCCGCTCACGCAGAGAGAGTTGCCCGGGCATGCTCAGTACTCTCAGTTCGCCGCCAGAGGATAAGAAAAGGAAATTGATTCCTGCACAGGAACCCTACGTTTCTATTGGTCTCAGCGAAAACTTTATATTGGGGGATGATATCTGGGATATGGTGATACCATGGAGAGAGTAACTGTTAAGGTCAAAGCAAGTTCAACCATGGATGCATTCTGGAAGACAGGAGCACATGACGCTGGATACGATGGATGCGGAGCACACACTCACAAGGGTGCACTCATATGCTCGGAAGAATCCAACGTACAAAATATGTTTAAGTATCTGAATACTGCTCCGGTCAGCTTCTTAGCAAATACCTGTGTTGAAGTGAGGGCATCATTCTTGGATGTCAACCCGGAATATGACAAGCCGCTGTACTTCATCCAGGTGCGGTCAGGTGTGAAAGCAGTGTACAGGACATTGGTCGGAGGGGACTGCAAAGAAGCTGTAGCTCAGGCTGGCGATGTTCTCGAAAAAATCAGAGAGTTGGCAAAGGAACGCGGCATAGCCATGCTGCGACCCGAAGTAGAATACAACCCTGACTGGCTTGAGAACTGATAGCGATGAAGTCACCATGGTTTGAAACAGAGTACAGGAAAAAGGATTCTGTTAAGAACATGAAGGTTGAGGTGGATGGGGTGAAATACCACATTCTCCTCAATCCGGATATTGGTGCATGGGTCGTTCTGGATGAGGATGAGTTTTCTCGGTATGAACATGGCACTTTTGGCGATGTGGAATCAGAGTTTCTTTATCTGAGAAATCTCGCCCACGAGTCAGATGGAAAGGAAGTGGATTTTGAGCAATCTCCTCCAGCCAGCTTCCCTAGTGTTGTTGTGATGAATGTTTCCTTGCGATGCAACATGGCATGCAAGTACTGCTTTGCTAACTGTGAGCCCACAAGCGGGAGCGACATGACTGAGGAAGTGGTGAAAGAAATTGTCAAACAGATGATGACAATGCCCAAGATTGATGCAGCGACATTTGAATTTCAGGGTGGTGAACCTCTGTTGAACCTCGACGCTATTGAGCAATGTTTTGAATATGCCAACAAGCTGAAACCCTACACTGATATGCGCCTCAAGTTTCGTGTGGAATCCAATGGAACCTTGGTTGACGAAAAAGTCATCGAAATGCTGAGAGAAACAGGAATGGAGATCGGTATCAGTCTGGATGGGCCTGAAGAACTGAATGATCAGGCTCGAGTTTATCCAGATGGATCAGGAACGTTCCACGACATCTGGCGTGGAATCGAATTGTTGTGGAAGAATAACCTTGAGATGAGTGGCTCAGTATGTACTATAGGAAAGCACAATGTGCATCATCCCAAAGAAATTGTAGAGTTCTTTGCGGGACACAATCTAGATTTCAAGCCAAGACCCATGAATATGTTGGGAAGAGCCTTGGATTCTGGACTCGTAGCTACAGACGACGAGTGGTTCAACTGTTACCAAGAGATGCATCCATTGAGCAAGAATATCAAGGCCAGAAATTTTTCTGTCTTCATTTACGAAGAAAATGTGTACACTCCCATGAGAGACTACATCTGTCTGAGATCTCCTTGTGGAGCGGGAAGAGAACTCATCTCTGTCAATCCAAACGGAGATGTTTTTCCCTGCGATGGGTTCAAAGGATACCCTGAGTTTTCTATTGGCAATGTCATGGAAGAAAACATTGTGGATATGCTGAAAAAACCTCTTGCGCAACTTATTCGAAACAAGACATGGAAGGATATTCCCAAATGCCGTATGTGCTCCTTCAAAGGCATGTGCGGGCCGTGTGCCTATTCCTGTTACGGGGCTTTTAACGACATCTATAGAGAAGACCCTCAATGCAAATCCAGGAGAAGGATCTTCTGGTTTCTGATGAAAGAATGGATTAGGGGGAACAGGATGATGGGCTGACCAGCAACATTCTTCTATGACACTCCTCTCCAACCCAAGCTTTGAAGACTCTCCTTTACCAACATTTTTGGACGCAGGAGGAAACCCTATTTACCTGAACATGCCCCAAGCTTTTATGACAACGACCTCATTAAAGCTAATCCATAACTATGAATTTTAGTAATAGAAAAACGTGATTTGTGGGATATTGAAACGATAGGAGACGATATATATGGACTTCTTTGAGACCTTCCCGATCAGTAAAAAAGCTCATGTACAGATTTTGATGGGCTCTTCAATGGAGACTAACTGCTAACCACCTCGAGCCCCT
>CAZFAR010000088.1:0-9402 GCA_964516825.1 uncultured Thermococci archaeon | reverse complement strand
AAAGCGATGAAGTATTAATTCTTTTTCTTTTTCTGGCCTCATTACGTGGTTGGCTCTTCTAACATGAAGAAAAAGACAAAGAGGTAGAAAGAGATCCTGGCTACATCTAAAGACTTTTCATGTGCAAATATCCGGTTATCTGAAGAATTGGAATCCTTGCAGCAACATCTACAAACCTAAGGCTTTCAAACATGATCCTTGATCTGTTACACGTGTAACATTCTTTATTAAACGCGTATCATACTTCAAGGCACAAGAAAGTTCAGAAAATGCCACTACATACCCTTCTCTTGGAATTTTTCCTGTATAGAAATGATATGTATAACCTTTGTGTTCCTTTAAAGCTTCATGAATTTCGTCTCTTGTTTTGCTGTGGGTGATGAATCTCACCTTTACAGGCCTCTGTAATTCATCTTCTTCCACCACTTCAACAAGAACCCATCGATTCTTATACTTCTCTTTTATTTCTTCGATAGTCATTTCTTCTGCTTCACTCATAGTAACACATCTTGCTCTGTGCATAAATAGGTACTCAAAGAACCACCATCTTTTTAATAGAAGGTTTCTACACATACCATGCTTACCTGGATCCTCATAGCAGCACTCTTGCTCCAGTATTCAGAGTATTCATACGAGATAGCAGCCTACAATGTCACTATCAACATTTCAGAAGGAAAAGTTCATGAAAGGATTGACATCACTCTGGAGAACTACGATTCGCTAGAGATATTTGAATACAGCTTTCTATACCCCCTGGAGAACCTGCAGGTGTACGACTCTCATGGGAGTATCAAGCATGAAGTTCGAAACGATCTCTTGCTCTGTTACCTCAACCTGAGAGGATACCAACCCTACACCTTTTCCATCGAATTTGACACTTCCGGGTATGTCAGTCCAGTCAAGGAGGGAAAGTGGGTCTTTTCTCCCATATTTCAGTCTTCGGTCCCTGTGAAGAATTTTTCCATTGAAATTACCATCCCTGGAGAGATGGCAGTTGTTTCCCCTATATATCCGACCCCTACCTCTTTCTATTCGTACAGGGAGAATCTGGTAGTGAAATGGAAGAAAGAGGACCTGAAAGAAGGAGAAGAGTTCCTGGTCCTTCTGGGGTATAAGCCAGTAACTTCTGATTCTTCTCAGCGATTTCTCTTCTACTATCTGGCTGCAACAGCTTTTTTCGCCTTCATTTCGGGATTATATCTTGGTAGGAGAGAAAAACCACGACCGGAATACATCATCGCAGACGAAATAATGGTACTGGATACTCTCAGGAAGGCAGGCGGTAAGATCATTCAGAGTGATCTGGTGAAGAATACAGGATTTTCCAAGGCAAAGGTTTCCAAGATTCTTTCTGAGCTCGAAAACAGGAAAATAATACGGAAAGAGAAATACAAGCGCACCAATCTGATATTTTTGGAAGAATAACTTCAATTCATATTGAAACTTATAGAAACTTTTAAAAAGGCACAGAACCTAGAAAATACATGGAAAGAAAAAAGATATTGATTGGTGTCGTTATTGTCAGTGTGATTATTGCAGCAGGATTGACAGTAATGCAAAGTAGAGTTCCCTCTTATGTACAGATGGAGAAGACTACAGACGTCAGTGGGATAGCCTATCCAGAGGCTGAGTATGCTCAGGAAGCTCTCATGGAACAGTCCCCCTCCGTACCTGCAGAAAAGAGGGCCCCTTCAGAACAGCAGGTGATTAAGACATCCTACATTTCCCTGGAAGTAGAAGAGTTCAGAAAAGCAGCTGATGCAATAGGGGAAATTGCTAGAAAATATGGAGGATACGTATCTGATTCTTCGGTACAGAACATCGGGGAAAGAAAAACAGGATATGTGACTGTCAGGGTGCCTGGAGAAAACTTCGAGGAAGCCACAAAGGAGATCGAGCAGGTGGGAACACTAAAAGAGGAGAACATCTCATTGGAGGATGTTACAGAGCAGTACATCGACCTGAATGCCAGACTGGACAATCTAAAGCGTCAGGAAGAGCGGTACCTTGAAATTCTGAAGATGGCTACCACAGTGGAGGATGTTCTGAAGGTTGAAACTCAGCTGGAACGGGTGAGAGGTGAAATCGAGAGCCTCCAGGGGATACTGAACTATCTCAACAACAGGATCAGCCTGTCCACGATACAGGTGCAATTGTCAGAGCCAGTAGAGGTTGTCCATGAGCCTGGGATACGAGATGCATTCAACAGAGCTATAGATGGATTTCTGGCAGCAATCAGGGGTATAATTATCTTTCTGGGATACTTTGTACCCATTGCGATCTTTCTGACTATTGTGGCTCTGGCAGGCTGGTTCATCTACAGGAAGGTATCCAGAGGACGCTGATAGTGTTCTTCCAGCAGTTTCTTGGCAGTTCTCCATGATGAACGGACTATGGGGGGTAATTCCCCCTCTTTTTTTAGGAATTCTTTGAGGAATGCTAACGTTTTCTGGTCAGAACAGTACCCAGATCCAAAATCGCCGTACACTTTTCTGAGTTCGTCGATTCTTCTGTCACGCTGTACTTTAGCAGCAATGGAAGCTGCCGATACAATAGGATAGGTACTATCTGCCCTGTGCTCAGCAATGATGAAGGGAATTCCTGAACATCTGCAGATTTTCTCTCCAAATCGAATGGGATTGACATCGCAGGCATCCGCAATTATTTTGTCAGCAGCAGAGAAATCTTTGAGCACCTGTGCAAATAATTCAACCTCGATGTCGTTCAGGGATTTGAAGTGTCTCTGGTAATCGATTTCAGATGCAGATATTTCAGCATACGTATAATCTACCAAGGAAAGAATAGTTTCTCCGAGTTCTTCTCTTTTCTTTCTTGTATATTTTTTTGAATCCTTCAAGTTCAGGGATTCCAATTCAGGGAGACTTTCCTCAGAGAGTGCTGCTCCACAGACTACTAGAGGCCCGATGACAGGGCCTCTGCCTGCTTCATCAATTCCCACGAGCATTGAATCATGTAATCTCTGCAGTAGAAAAAGGTTTTGGTTCACAAGCATTCATCTCCCTAAGAATGGCACTTTCGTCGTCCACAGCACACCATGTGTACGCAGAATGAAAGGAAAAATTGTACAAAAATAGCATCTTTTCTGAACATTAATTCGTTCTAAATAGTTTGCATGCAAAAAAGAGGCAATGAAGGAAGATTTATAAACAGGGAGGAGGGGCATGCCCTGATGAATAAGAGAAGTCTTGACGGAATCACAGTTGATACTGAGAGCGTTACCAAGTTTGTCAGTCTTGTAGAAAAGGAAGAATGGTCAGATGAAGATCTGGATAGATTTGTTTCCACAGAAGGCATTCAATACATTATTCAACAGGAAAAAGAGCCTGGTCCGAATTACAGTGAGGATACAGTGAAGTCGTACTTGAGAAAGGTGAAAAGTGGACTTTCGGGAGAGTTTGGGGGATGGGAAACTGCATGGAAAGAGAAAACAAGGATGAAGAAGCGGCTGGAATACATTTTCTACAGATGGAGCTACCTTGTGGAACGTCCCTTTTCAGTGGTCAGAGAGTACTTACCATACTGGAAAACCATCAAAGGTGTGTTTTACATTCTGCCAGGAGGTATTCAGAAAAGCTACTCCAGTCCTGAAGGGTTTGGTATCAACCTGGGATGCAGAGACAAGAGTGATACTCACTGGATGCTGTCCTTTGCCAGGGAATGCTATCTCTTCTATCTGATCCACATCAGGAATGAGAAGCCTCACATTACTGAATGCAGGGCCCCTCTTGATTTTGTGAGAGTTTTCCTAGACCTTACGATGAGAGATGGAATGGCATTGTTGGTGGGACTGAAGGCTGCAGGCATTGAAGAACAGTTCTACAATGAGCAGCTTCCTCATCTTGAAAAAGCAGGCAGCCTGTATGGTGAAGCCTTTCAGATGGCTCTTGACGGGAGAGCATTAATGGAAGCAGAGAATATCCAGAAGAAAGTGTTCACAGGCTATGCTTCACCTTGCGCTCTTCTGGGATTTCAGATAGCAAGAGCTGTGGAGGAATCTGACAGCCGAATAGGCCACAGTATAGCGAAGGAAATGCTCCTGGGCTCTGTAGGAACCTATGTTCCTTTCTTTGAAATATGCGAGGCCTACGGGAAGCATATATCGAACATTCCACAGGTGGTCTGGAAAGCCTTTAAACAGGTGAGAAGAGAAACGGATACTCAATCAGTGACCGAAGACTACACATTCCCAACGTGAAGATAGAATCAGATTCTCTTTTATGCTGGGTGGGATTTACTGTCCTTCAGGTAGTCAGTCATTATCAGTCATTATTTCTTGAATTTCGGGCTCTTCTTGTACTTAATAGCTGCTTTCTGTGTTACACGTGTAACATTGACTGTCCAATCCCGAGTACTTGTATTCTGATTCACCTATGCAGAGTGCTCAGAATCTATAGAAATGAATCCAGTAGCTTCTGCAAGAAAAATTGTGCGAGAGTTCATAAAAATGTGATAGGAGCTTTGGCAAGGGTGCTTCTTTATCCAGAGAGGCAGTTTACATGAGCAAAGCTTATAAGCTTTATATGTCACGGAGCAGAAGTGATCGACATGGTAAAAAAAGTTGCTGTCATTGGAATTGGTGCCATGGGATCTGGCATTGCCTACGTTGCTGCATGGAATGGCTACAATGTAAAGGTCAGAGACATCTCCCAGGAACTCGTGGACTACGGAATGAACAAGATTCGTCAGAGCGTCATGACTGGAATTGATAAAGGAAAACTCACTCCCATAGAGGGAGAAAAGATCCTGAAGAATATTCAAGCTACCACAGACCTGAAAGAAGCAGCAGAAGATGCAGATTTGGTCATAGAAGCGATTTTCGAAAACATGAAGGTGAAAAAGGAGCTCTTTTCTGAACTGGAAAAGATATGCCCTGAACATACTGTATTTGCATCAAACACGTCTACACTAAGTGTATCAGAAATGGCATCAGCAACAAAAAGACCTGGAAAATTCATTGGAATGCATTTCTTCAATCCAGTTCCTGCCATGAAACTGGTTGAGATTGTCGTAGGTGAAAAAACGTCAGAAGAAACCTACAAAGTGGCTGAGGATTTTGCCAAGAGCTTGGGAAAATCAACAGTTAGAGCGAGGGATTCTCCTGGATTCATTGTTAATCGAATTCTTCTGCCCACCCTGAATGAGGCCATGAAGCTGGTGGACACTGGCGTGGCTACCAAGGAAGATGTGGACAAGGCTATGATGCTGGGTGCGAACTTTCCCATGGGGCCCTTTGCGCTGGCAGATTATGTGGGGTTAGACGTAGCTCTAGCAGCCATAACCACCATATATGATGCCTTTGGGGACTACTACAAGCCATCTGAATCGCTGAAGAAGTTAGTAGGGCAAGGCCACCTCGGCATGAAGACAGGAAAAGGATTTTATGAATATACCAAGAAATAGGAGGGATTAAATGCCATATGAAACAATAATATACACCAAGGAAGGAAGCTTCTTCAGTCCTGAGAAGAACATTGGAGTCATTAAGTTGAACAGACCTACAGCATACAATGCATTGAACGACCAGTTGATAACAGAACTGCAGCAAGCATTGAAGGAAGCTGAAGCAGATGATGAGGTCAAGGTAGTGGTCATCACTGCTGAAGGACAGAAAGTGTTCTGCACAGGAGCGGATTTGAAACTGGCTTCTGAACTCAATGAGAAGACTGCTCTCCCGCTGATTGAAGAAGGGCAGGCAATATTCAACTATGTTGAGAACTTCCCCAAGCCAACGATTGCTGCTGTCAACGGGCTGGCTTTGGGAGGAGGGCTGGAATTGGCCTTGGCATGCGACATGCGTATTGCATCAGAGGAAGCTAAACTGGGCTGCCCTGAAACATCTATCGGGCTGATACCTGCATGGGGAGGCATTCAGAGACTGCCCAAGATAGTAGGAATAGGGAAGGCAAAGGAATTGATCTTCTCAGGGGCCATGATCACTGCCAAGGAGGCTGCAGAGATCGGACTCGTCAACAAGGTTGTTGCTCCAGATGAGCTGGACTCCACTGTGAACTGGACTGCAGCCAAGATCGCAGGGAATGCTCCCATTGCCCTGAAATATGCAAAAGAATCACTGAACAGGGTTTTCGATTTAACGATTGAGGAAGGGTTAAAGCATGATGCAGAAACGTGTGCTGCCTGTTTTAGCACTGAAGACATCAGAGAAGGTATCAAGTCTGTCTTTGAGAAGAGGAAGGCTACCTTCAAAGGAAAGTGAAAAGTATGAGGAGAGTTGCTGTCGTTGGCGTAGGGCATGGCAAGTTCGGAAAACGAAACGATGCCACCTTACGTGAGCTAGCGTATGAAGCAGTCATTCCTGCTTTGGATGATGCAGGAATCGCCCAGACAGATCTGGAAGCAGCAGTGGTGGCCATTGCAGGAGAAGAGTTTGCAGGACAGGGAGCTCCATCAGCTCTCGTGGGCGACTATACAGGGATACAGCCGAGGCCTGTTTTCAGAGTAGAATCTGCCTGTGCTTCTGGCACTGCTGCCATTAAGGCAGCCTATGGGCTGGTCAGCTCTGGACTGCATGACATTGTCATGGCCATAGGTGTGGAAAAAATGAATGCAGTCTCTTCTGTGAGAGCCACAGAGTTGATGGCAAGAGCGGGAGATACCCGATGGGAATATCCCTTCGGGGTGTCATTCCCCGGATTTTACGCTTTATTTGCCACCCGCCACATGCACGAGTACGGCACCACGAAGGAGCAGCTAGCCATGGTAGGAGTGAAGAACCACCACTACGGGGCCATGAACCCTGTAGCTCATCTGCAGAAAGAGGTGCCCTTGGAGGAAGCAGTAAATGCCATGATCATCGCCTGGCCTCTGGGACTGTATGATTGCTGTCTCATCTCAGATGGAGGAGCTGCTGCAATACTGATGTCAGAAGAAAAAGCCAGACAGTACACAGATACACCAGTCTGGATCAAAGGCATTGGTTCAGGGTCTGACACTATGTTGGTTGCTGAAAGGCCCAGTCTCACCAGTCTGTCAGGAGCAAAGAGAGCTGGTCAGGCAGCCTACAAGATGGCAGGAATTGAACCAAAAGATGTGGATGTGGCAGAAGTCCATGACTGCTTTTCAATTGCAGAGATCATGGCTTACGAGGATCTGGGATTCTGCAAACCAGGAGAAGGTGGCAAATTCATCGAAGAACAGCAGCCCTACATTGGTGGAAAGACGCCTGTGAACGTTGATGGTGGGTTAAAATCCAAGGGGCATCCCATTGGAGCGACTGGCGTTTCCCAGTGTGTGGAACTGGTGAAACAGCTGCGAGGAGAATGCGACCGGAGGCAGGTAGATGGAGCAGAAATTGCATTATCCCACAATGTGGGACAGACAGGGCAGTTTGCCAACGTGATCATATATTCGAGGTGATGTCATGGAATTCGGCTATGTTAACTGGTCCACGAATACAGATGTGGTAGACAAGTGGAACGAGGGATTGGTTCAGGGAAAAATTCTGGCAACGAAATGCACCAGCTGCCAGAGAATCTTCCTGCCTCCACGAGGCGATTGTCCCTGCGGGAGGGGAGAAGTGGAATGGTTTGAAATGAACCCTGAAGCTACCCTAGCCACGTATACGGTGATCATGTTTGCACCAGAATCAATGTCTGATAGAGCACCTTACGTTATAGCAATCGGCGAGTTTGACAATGGAGCCCGACTGCTGGGCCATCTGTTCGCCAATCCCAATGCTATCAAAGTAGGAATGAAAATCAGGGTGAAGCCAGAACAGCTGGACAAGAACAGGATAACGATAAAATACATTCCAGGTTGACTCATTCTTTTTTTTCACTTTTCTATTGTCAATGAATACATCTCTGAATCTGCCTTCATTTCCTGGGAATGATAGAACGTTGCAGATATTCTCTGTTATCATTCAGTTTAATAGAAAAAGAAAGAGATGACTGAAATCAGCTCAACCTGATAGTTTCCAGGTTCAATGGAGAGCGGGTCTCTTTCTTGAAGGATTTGTAGATAATGCTTGCCAATTCAATGGATTTTGAACCATCTCCGTGGTTGGTCAGCACTTTCTCCAGCTTGGAGTTGATCTTCCGCACGAAATTAACGAGCTGGGTGTGATCTGAGTGGCCGGAAAATCCATCCACAGTGTGCACATCCATGTTCACCCTTGTCACCTCAGTTCTCCCATTCTCTCCCTTGAAGGGAATCTCATTCCATCCCTTCTGGACCCGCGAACCCAGAGAGCCTTCAGCCTGGTATGACACGAACACCAGTGCATTTGCAGGATTATCAGCCAGTGCTTTGAAGTACTCTACAGATGGTCCGCCGATCAGCATGCCTGATGTGGCCAGGATAATGGCAGGGTCTCCTTCTATTATGTCCTTTCTCTGATTGGAATCTCCTACTGCATCGAAGATATCAGACAGGAAAGGATTGTATCCCTGATGAAATATCTGGTGCCGCAGCCTCCTCGACAAATACTCCGGGTATGTCGTATGTATGGCAGTAGCTTCCCAGATCATGCCGTCCAGCCATACAGGAACGCCCTGGAAATGCCCGTTTCGGATGTATTCCTCCAAGACGACAACAATTTCCTGAGCCCTTCCCACTGACAGGACAGGGAGGAGAATCTTCCCCTTCCGGGAAACAGTCTCATTGATGATGCGAACCAGCTGCCTTTCACTTTCAGTACGGGGAGGCATTCTATCATTGTATCCCCCATACGTGGACTCAATGATCAGGGTTTCCAGCCTCGGGAATCTGGTTGAGGCAGGCTCAAACAGTCTTGTATAGTCGTACTTCAGATCTCCCGTGTATGCAATGTTGTGCAGCCCATTCCCTACATGCAGGTGAACGATGGAACTCCCCAGTATGTGTCCTGCATTGTGCAAGGTCAACCGTACATCAGGTGCAATGTCCCGAACATCTCTGTATTCCAGTGGTATCGTATGCTTGACCACTTCCTTTATCTCTTTTCTTGAGTATGGGACATCTCTGCCCTCTCTCTGGGAGATGTCCATGTAGTCCAGCTGCAGCAAGGTCATCAAATCCCTGGTGGGCGGAGTGCAGTAAACTGGACCATCGTACCCGTACTTGTACAGGAATGGAATAAATCCTGAATGATCGAGATGAGCATGGGTAACCACAATAGCATCCAGATCTCCTGATGTCAGAACGTACTTGAATTCAGGAGCACTCAAGTACGGAAATGCAATATTCGGATCATCCGAGGTTACATTGACTCCACAATCCAGTAGAATCTTGGATTCTGGGGTCTGCAAAAGCAAACAGGACCTTCCCACCTCTCGGAATCCTCCCAGTGCAGTTATTCTCACCCATTCAGATCTGACATCCTCTTTCCGGTAGATCCGATGTCCAATTCTCCTCAGAATTTCCTTTCTATTTTCAGTCTCCCTC
>CAZFAR010000087.1:0-9410 GCA_964516825.1 uncultured Thermococci archaeon | reverse complement strand
ATTTATCCCTATTTTAAGTATAGTTTTTTTCTGCTCAATCTAGGAGAAAAAAGAAGGAATAGACAAATGAAATGACTAGAAAAAAACTACATATAATCCAGGAAAGTTTATGAAAAGAGGTAGGAACACTGAACATGCCTATTCTAGATACATGGGGCTGTAATCTGGAATCTCTTCTATCCATATGAACCACCAGGTACAAGACTCTTTTCAATGGGATATTGATATGGATTGATAAATGAAAAAAAGGATAAGAATAGAAATGGAACAGCTTTTAACAGCAGAAAGGTTCAGATTACCTTCCATTTTCTATCCAATGCCCTAACCTGATCTGTTGAAAGGACGTTGCTGTGGATTGGGATGATCAGTCTCGAATTGTTCAGGCAAGTAATGGTTTTCAATTCATCCAAGCATTCCAGGACGTCCTCAAAATTATTTTGGACTATCAGATACTCAACTCCACTTAGCAAGACTGCAGAAGCATTTCTGTCCTCCAGAAAATATTCCACAGTGTGTACCAGTTTTCCGAGATTGTCCGGATTGATTGTGTTATCCAGCCCAATCCTTGTGAGCCAGATCATGGGGATCCCTGCAAGTGGGTATTTCTTTTTGAGTTTTTCCGGATATTCTCGAGAAATTACAAGTCCCGGAATTCCACTGGTAACCAGCTTGGTGAACATTTCAAAGGATTTTTCAGGATTCTTTTCTCTAATCATGAAGCATTGCGGAGCCATCTTCCAGAACAGGGGGCTTGCTCTCAACATCACTCTCCAGAAGACTCCCCTCCACATTCTCCTGCTGCCATTGGGCTCCTTAACATCATGTGGTACAAGATTTTGGATCTCATTGATCTGAGCCCTCGCGAAAATTTGCATATCATCTTTGTCGAACATAGTCACCACAACCATATTTCCTTCATCCTTGCCAAGTAGATAGTGTGAGAAATATGGTCAAATAGGGCTGAATTGAGCAGTCGGAATTGGCTTTCGCAACTCAATAAGGCTGAGAATCATCCGTGCATACTGATTATCTTTCTGCCTCTTTCAGTTGTCTGGACAACTTTCAGCCGCCCCTTTCTCTTCTCTACGATCAAGCCTTTTTCAAGGAGAAGCATCAATCTCTGCCGAGCAGTTGTCCTTGTAATAGAGAACTTCTTCTCGATTTCCTTGTGGTGAGGCTTGACTCCAACCTCATTTCTTTTGGCTACATAACTGAGCAATTCAACTAGATCTTCTCGAAGTTCAGGCCGAGAAACAGGCAGCAAAGGCCAGGTCTCTTTCTCCAATAGTGAAAGTTCCCTGTCTTTCAGCGTCCTTGGGTCCACTGACAGTAGAGCAATACCTCTTCTGGCAAAAACCAGGTCCCTTATTCGTTGAACCAGGTTCAGCACTGAAGCGAAAGAGGTTCTTGAGACTAAGTAGTCCAAGCGGTCGATGAGGACAACCCGGTTTCTTGAGAAGAATGGCTCCAATCTCTTTTCAATTAACCCTGCGTCAGGGAAGAGCGCACATTCTCCAGACAGCTCTTCTGTGAATCGGAGAACAGGTACCTCAATACCCCACTTTGTCTGGATTTCATTGAGATGCTTTCTAGTCACTATTGTTCCTTTATAGCCCGCTTTCACTAAATCAAGAAAAGCTTCCATTGCTTTTTCAAGTTCTTCTTCTTCAACCAGATACACGTGGCCAGGGCTTACATTGTATGAGAAGTCTTCTGCAGTTTCGGGCACTCCTAAAATCTTTGTAACATCACTCACAACGATGAGGATACTGCCTCCAATTTTGGTGAAACTCGTGATGGCTATCAACTCTGTTCCGTCCTTCCTGATCAGAGATGTCTGGAGTCTTTGGGGATCACCTTTCCGTGCTTTCTTCAGGCATTGAATCACTCCACTTTCGTCTTCAGGAGCCACTATTGAGAGAAGGGGTTTTCCCTGGAGCTCTTCTCTGGAATATTCTAGAATATGAGGAAGATGCTCGTTCGTAAAGAAGATATGTTCTTCAGCATCCAGAAGAGCAATTCCTTCATTCATTTTCTGGATTACTGCCTCGGATAAATCCCTGAGCTGTTTTTTCTCAAGTCCCTGTTCAATTTTCTTGACCAGAAGCTCTGGCGAGATGTCTTTTTGAAGAAAATCATATGCTCCAAGTCTCAAGGCTTCCACAGCATAATCTAAAGATGCATGACCAGTCAGCACAATAACGATGACATCAGGATATCTCTCTTGGATAGTCTTCATCACATCAAGACCTGACATACCTTCCATCTTCAAGTCAACCAAAGCAAGATCAATCTGATTCTCATGTAATCTGCCAAGGGCCATCTCTCCACTGTTTGCGGCTAACACGAAATGCCCAGAGCTTTCGAGGATATCTTTGTACACCTCTAGGGCTTCCTCGTTGTCGTCTACAACCAGAAGGTTGGCCATGTGACATTATTAGTATTCGAGTCTTTTATATCTTTCGCTTTTTGTCATTTCTGATCATATTACTGTTTTCGAACAAAGCTAATCATAAGGGATGGTGTCATATCATCAGGGAAAACAAGAACATGAAAGCTGGAAACTGCATCCTCATCAAGAGGACAAACAGCTAAGAGTTATTCAGAACTACAGTATCCTTGAGTTCATCAAGATGCTTCATGTAGCAGGTTTTCAAGGAGTTTTTCCACTCGATCAATAGATGGAATCAGGTCCTGTTGCCAAAAATAATCAGTAATTTCAGCCTTGTACTGCAGAAGATCTATACTGCCACGGGAGGATTCTCTACTCCTTCTCCTGTCCAGAGACCTCAGAATGGATTCCACAAACTTGGAGAGTTCTTTCCTGCAGATTGATTCCGGGGAAACATCTTCCTTTTTAAACAGCAATTCTTCTTCTATTTGATTCAATGGTATCCGCAGCCAATTTTTTAGGCCAGGACACCTGCTGTATAAGAAAGCATATTTCCTGAGCATTTCAACCTTTTTTTCAGAAACATACATGCGATAATGAGGCCTGTCACGTTTTCTGTACACTCCCGGAGCTCCTAGCCTCATATCGGAGAGGAGATCTGAAAGATCTTCCAGAAATAATCTTGAACGGGAAGTAACTTCAAAACCATCATCAGATCGACTCGAAAGAGATACAACATGCAGAAGAAGTGAGGACTCTTCTATGACTCGATCCAGCAGATCCAATTGTGACCATCTGGTCTTCAAACATTCAGGAATGCGTGCTCGGGATCTGTTGACAGCTGTCATTTCATAATGGGATTTTAGAATCATGGCGACTGCGGGAGGAATCCGGGACCTGGAATCGTCGAATTCTCCGAAGCTTTGGTGAAGCTTTTCGAAAAGCCAGACCTTCCCTTTGGGAAAAGTATAGACCCAATTATTTGACATTCTTAGAAGCAATTGAACTACAATTCTATCAAGATCGATGCCTACTTTGACTGGAATCTTGTAATCGTCCTCGTAGTATGGTTCAATTGATGTGCCAGGAGGAAAGTGATAACGTAAAATACTTCCCTCTTTGTTTGAAACATCAAATTCTGATATATCAATGAGTTTCTTCAGTGCCCAGACAGGAATGTCAGTTCGACCATTCTTCCATCGATGAACAGCCTCGGCCAACTTGTGCATTTTCTGATGCCTGGTCGAGTATTCTTCTTTTCCAAAGACTTCAGTGAAACCATCCCACAAAAAATAGGCAATTTCCAATTCTCCAAATGAGACCCCGAATCTTCTTCTCAATTCAGGGCTGTCCTCCATCTTGACAATCTCATCCAGAGGAATCAGATTAGATTCATCCAAACAGAAGTTACGCCCTTTCTTGGAAATAACACCTTTTCTTTTCAAGGAGCACAGAAAATCGTACGCTGTCGTGGAACTCGATCCACTCCTTTCGATCAATTCCTTGGCAGATTGTGGACCTGCTGAGAGAAGCTGTAGAATCCTGTATTTCCTTCTGCTACATGGACTGTTAGGAGTGATCTGGGAAAGATTGCACTTCCCCATGATCGTCTTGATCTCTTTTTCAGCACGAAGAAAGATCTCCTTGCGTTCATCAACTCTCAAGGAACATCTGATAAAGGGTGGAAATTTTAGAAGGCTGATACCTTCAGTTCTCTGCTTTTGGGCTCCTATCATGCTTGATACCTCTTATTCCTACATTGTAGCCTATACTATAACAAAATGGATAGAAAAATGACCAAAAATGAAAAAAGATGCAGGTTACTTCTGTTGTTCCTTCATCATTTTCAATACTAACAATATGACACTCCCTTTTTCACATATCTGACCACATCTGTATAGATCATTTCCCCAATCCTTATTGTCGTGTGTTAGTCCTCACCAATATGGAAAATTCAAAGAGGTGATACTTATGGATCTTTGCGAGAAGCATTTGGAGGACGCACGTGAAGCCCTGAAAGACTCTCTATTGTCCAAGAGGGACCCCATGGCAGCTCTGCAAAGCCTTGAAAGTGCAGCACAATGTTTTGAAAATGCAGGAAAGTTCGAGAGAGGAGCACAATGCTATTTAGAGACAGCCCGCAAGATCTATCAGAAGGATGCCTTGAAGGCAGCTGAAATGCTGGAGAAAGTAGCGGTTTGCATCGAAAGAGGAGGAAATCCTTCGAATGAATATTATCTGCAGGCTGCCACCATTTTTGGAGAACTCGCTGTTAAAGGATGCAAGGGCAGCCCAGGAATGGTGCTGCAGCTCCTCCAGAAGGCAGCAGAAAACTTCGAAAAGGGGGGAGACAGGAAAGCAGCCATTGGCTGTTATGAGCTAGGTGCAAACGCTTCTCTTGAACGAAAAGACTACTTGAATGCACTGATCTTCTATGGGATAATGAGCCAGAGCTTCACAAAGAGCAAGGAGTATGAGAAGGCGATAGAGTATTATCAAAAAATAGCGAATCTATGGGAGCTCCAGGGTGTTCCAGAAAATGTAGCAGAGAACTATTGCAGGGTAGCAGAATGTTACGACGCACTGAAAGAATATCAATGTTCGAGCCAGTTCTTGATAAGAGCTGGAGAGAAATATGAAGAAACCAAGAAAACTTCTGAATCTGCTAGATCCTATGAAAAAGCAGGTGAAAGACTGGAGATGCAGGAGGAATTTCAGAAAGCAGCAGAATCCTACAGCAAAGCTGCAGAACTCACAAAATCCTTCAAGAATCGGGAAAAGGTAGAAGAACTATACGAAAAGACTATAGAATGTTATGGAAGGATGGGCGAAGCCTACAGAATAATTGAGATCTGCATGATGCTGGCAGATGTTTTTTCGGATGATCCATATCGATGCATCAAGTACTTCAAGAAGGCAGTCTCCTGTGCAGAATATGATCCCCGATTGAAGGCAGCGTTACTTGGGAAGCTAGGAGAAACTATGGGACAGATCCACGATTTTTGGGAGATGGCCGAGTGTCTCAAAGAAATTGCTGAGATCTTCGGAGAACTGGGGAAATCACCACTTGAATACTACAAGAAAGCAGGAGATGCTTACGTTCTATTTGCCAAAGAGATGATGAGAATCAAGAACCAATCCAAATGGAGAGAAGGATTTGAGAATGCTGCTCTCTGTTTTGAGAAGGCAGGAGCACAAGAAGAAATGGAAAGAATTAGTCATCTCATGAATTCCCAAACTGGAGAACGAGAAGAACAGATCCGAGGAGAACTGGATAGGTTGGCTGAAGATGTTGAAAATGGGCTGCTCGCCAAAGAATGTTATATGCAAATGAAGGAAGGATACCAGGAACTGCTAAGACGACTCGAGGGCAGCCTGTTCTGAGTTATTGGATTGTCAATACTTTACAGAGGGTAAGACGAGCTTATTGATTGGAACAATTACTCGATTGCGACTTTTCTATCAACTGAACACATAGACTTCTGAATTGGCTGTGCTCAGTAATAAACAAGGGTCATAGCTATCATTGCCAACACGAGCGATAACCCAACATGAACTATCCATTCTTTTCTGCGCATTCGTACCACCTTTCAAGATTTCTTTTCATTATGATATTAATGTGGACAGTTAAATGACCAAAAGGGGTAGGAGAAAGATATTGATGGCAATGTGTCGTTTCAGAAATTGTGCTCAATGCAATCAATGTGAAGGTTTCAAGGGACAGGATGTTTCATCTTGGATTTCATGGTTACGTAAGAATGGTGTGGGAATCAGCGATTTCAGGTGTCCATATGAACATCGCCTCATCACACACTGTTAATACTTAGTCTTCCCACATCACTAAAAGAATATGGGAGAGAATATGTAGTGATGTGTCAAGATACGATTTTACTTTTGGATGTGCATATTTTGTCCTGCGTATGATAACAATATGAATGAAAGAATGACAAAAAAGGAAAGATACAAATCAACCCAGGGATTCGTAGCTGATTCTAGGCCTCTGATAGATAGATATATAAAATGTAACACTATTTCACATCAAACTCCAAAGAAAGCTTTATAAAGATAGAATCCTATAGAATTTACATGGATTAGGTTTCGTGAACATACTTGAAGGCGTTTCTGGTGGTGTGAGCTGGAGAAGACCGGGAAGAAGAGATTGTATGAAGAATGAGGACATGACCAAAAGGCAGCTCAAGAAGGAGCTGACCAGAATACGCCAGCGAGTTGCTGAACTGGAAACGCTGGAAACTGAGCAGATAGACGCTCTCCGCAAGAGTGAGGAGAAATATCGTAACTTGGTAGAGAATCTTAGTGAAGTCGTCTATACTCTTGACGATAAGAGAATACTGACCTACGTCAGTCCTGCTATTGAGTCACTCATTGAATATAGCCAGTCAGAAGTTATTGGTCACAACCCTCGCGACTTTGTCCATCAGGGGGATTTACCCCGTGTCAAAGAGAGTTTTGAGAGGGTTTTCTCCGGTCATGAATCAGTGAATGAGTACCGGCTTTTGAGTAGGTCTGGCAAAGTGTGTTGGGTGCGTACTTCCAGCCGACCAATTGTGAAAGAAAATCGTATCCTTGGAATTCAGGGAATACTGACAGATATAACTGAACGCAAAATGGCAGAAGATGCACTGCGGGAAAGCGAAGAGAAATTCAGAACGTTTGCAGAGCAATCCCCGAATATGATCTTCATCAATCTGAAAGGGAAAGTAGTGTATGCTAACAAGAAATGTGAGGAGATAATGGGTTACAAGAGGGAAGAATTCTACTCGCCTAATTTCAATTTTCTAACACTCATTGCTCCAGAATCCAGGGATAAAATAAAGAAACAGTTCGAAAGACACATGAAGGGTATGGAAGTCCCCCCGATTGAGTATTCGCTCGTCACAAAGGAAGGTGCAAGAATCGATGTAATCCTTTCCACGAAACTGATACAATATGGCGAAGAGATAGCTATCCTTGGAACAATTACTGATATCAGAGACCGCAAACAAATGGAGAAAGAGAGAGAAGAGCTTCTAGACAGATTAAGAGAACGGGTCAGAGAACTGCGTTGTATCTATGGCGTTGGTGAACTCTTGAAGAGAAGGGACATGACGATTGAGAAATTGCTTGAGAAAACTGTTCAGCTCATCCCAGAAGGTTTGCAATATCCGGAAATCACTGGAAGTCGTATCGTTTTCGAGGATAAATTGTACATGACCAAGAATTTCCAGAAGACAGAATGGATGCTGAGCGCAGATATTGTGGTTGGTAACGAAAAATCTGGGTCAATTGAGGTCTGCTACTTGAAGAGAAGACCAGAAAGCGACGGAGTTCCATTCTCGAAGGAGGAACGTAATCTGTTGAATACTATTGCTGAACGGCTGGCAACATTCATAGAACGTAAACATGCCGAGGAGAAGCTGAGAGAGTATTCAGAAGAACTCGAGAAGATCGTGGAAGATCGCACGAGAGAGCTTCAGAAAGCTCAGGAAGAACTGATCCGTAAGGAAAAGCTCGCTACTGTGGGAAGACTTGCAGGCATTGTGGGACATGAGATACGGAATCCTCTCTGTAGCATCGGCAACTCGGCATACTACTTGAACATGAAACTCAGGGATCCAGATTTGAAGGTCAGAAAGCACCTGGCCATCATTGAGAAGAGCGTTCAGCGAGCAGACAAGATAATCACAGATCTTCTGGAACTCTCTAATACAAGAGAGCCCTTTCTCGTTGAAAGCAGTGTGAACGACATAATTTTGGATGTACTGAGTTGTATGGAAGTACCTCAAGAGATTTCTGTCAGAACTGAATTCGATGAAAGTATTGCGAGAACCCTACTTGACCCTGATCAGATGCAGCAGGTGTTTGCTTCCATCCTTTCTAATGCCATGGAGGCAATGCCAGAGGGGGGCAGACTAGACATTGCGACAGAGGCAGAAGATGGCACTGTGCGTATATTGGTCAAGGATACAGGTAGGGGAATCTCAGAGGATGAGCTTCAGAAGATATTTGAGCCACTGTATACCACCAAGATAAAAGGAGTTGGTCTGGGTCTTGCCATGGCAAAAAGCATTGTTGAGGGACACAAAGGCACCATTGAAGTCAAGAGCAAGGTCGGGGAGGGTACAGTCTTCATAATTGAATTGCCGCTCTGATGGGCTGACTATCAAAAGAAAAAATGATTCGTGTTGACTATTGGGATTATCCAGAATAAAGAGTCATCCTGCTTTGAGGACTAGTGCAAGATTGGATACACAGAAAAAGTATGCTGAAGAAGGGTTCTTGATCAAGATTTCACTCAGCTTCTCCCTGATCTCTGCTGAAGCGGTAGTTCAATGGCAACAGTTGCTCCCTTGCCGATCTCACTTTCGATTTCTACTCTGCCCCGATGCCCTCTAACAATATTCCTCACTATTGAAAGGCCGAGACCGGTCCCTTTTGGCTTGGTAGTGAAAAGCGGTTCGAATATTTTCTGGAGATTCTCTTCAGAAATGCCCTCACCAGTGTCTCTGAATATCACAGAGATCAGGTCAGGGCCTGCGACAGTCTTGATCTGCAGTTTTCCCCCTTCCGGCATTGCTTCTACAGCATTGGCAATGATGTTTGAGAAGGCTTGCCGAATCTGATCACGATCAAGAAGAATCTTTGGAAGCTCTTCATCAAACTCAGTTTCAACAGTGATGTTCCTGGGTATCTCAGTGTCTGTGAGTATGCTGTAGATCAGGTCATTTATGCTGCTCTCAGCTAGAAGAGGAGCTCTTGTTCTCGAGAAATCCATGAGTTCTGTGACTATTCTGTTGGCTCGCTGGATGTTCCTGTCGATGATACTTAGATGTTTCTTGACCAGATCATCTGCATCTTTCAATCTTGTGTTGAGATAATAAGTTGAATTGGCAATAGTACCCAGCGGATTGCGGAGTTCATGCCCAACACTGCTTGAAATTTGACCAAGCGTAGCAAGTTTTTCCTTGCGAATCAATTCTTCTTGAGCTTCTTCAAGTTCTCCAGTTCTTTTTTCAACCAT
>CAZFAR010000086.1:0-9635 GCA_964516825.1 uncultured Thermococci archaeon | reverse complement strand
AATGTTCAGGACAGACATGGCCATGGATAGTTCATGCATATGTGAGGTTTCAGAATAATATTAAAAGTGTTTCTGTTCTGCGATAATGTTGAGGCAGCTTGAGGAGGGACTGCAAATGCTTAACCATTTTCCCCCTCTAGAGATGCGTCGTAATCTTCATCTGCAATTTCCAACCTATATTTCTCCTTCAAGACCAGAGTCACAAATTCAAATACGCATCTTGCCTTTTCAAGAGCATCTTCTGCGTCTTTTTTGTCATATTGCTCAAAAGGAGAAATTACCTTTCCATCTTTTATAACAGGGTATCTTGAAAGAGCCCATGCACCTTTGAACCAATCTAGAATGTCCAAGACCTTGTAGAAATTCTCCTTTGTTTCTTTATCCACCTCCTTTCTGAGAATGTGGGTCGCGAACATGTCAGAAACATCATGATCCTTCACAAAGACTTCTTCCATTTCTAACAATGCTTTTGCTATTTTCTCAACACACTGTTGGCTGTGAAATACTGCATAGGAGTAATACGCTTCTTTCAAAGCATCTTCTGCTCTATCCAGATCCAGTTGTGAAGTTTTCCAGAATGCTACTGCAAATTCTCTGAACTTATCTTTTGCAGATCCCATACTTTGCCTCCTTCAACATAGAGTATCTCCTCTTCTTTCACCCTGTTCAAGAACTCAGAATACTTCTCTCTGAAGAATCCTGTATCAAACAGGATAGTAATACCCAGGACAAAGGACAAGAAGAGCGGAGAAAAATGCTCAAAATTATCAGTTACATCTTTCCTATTCAGCAGGATTGTATCAAGTTTTGTACCATTGTTCAGAAGGCAATCCATGCGTATCTCTCTTAGAAAGTCATCAGTTACTTCTCTTTCTACCACAATCAACAAATCAATGTCAGATCTACTGTCGTATGATTTTCTTGCCACAGATCCAAATAAGACTACACTCACAAGATTTTCCCCTAATGCTTCTTTGCACCGTCTGACTATGTTGTCTAGTAGTTCGATTTCCATTTCATATCTACCTATTGGCTACCTCTATTTAACGCTATCGAACAACACTTCAAGAGAGGATTAGGATCTTGAATGTCATCAAACATCTTCCAGAGGAATGAATTCATCTATCTCTTCTAATCGTTTATATTGCCGGGCAATGAACTCTTGACGATCTATTTTTCCCATGAGACGGACCATGATATTGCTACAAGATTCTTCCTTTTTTCCTAAAGCTTTTGATTGCCCACGGGTTTTCTTCGTTACAGGAATGGTAGTTTTCTCCTTTGCGTTCATAATCATGTGTGAAGTATAGGAATATATAACCCTTGTGTCTCTCTCATGTGCGAACCTGATCAGAAACAGTTCCTCTCTATCATTTCCTGCAGTTCCCTCTTAGATTTGGAGGCCACATCCCTTGCTACCAGTTCCCCATTTCTGAAGATGACAAAGGTCGGCAGCCCACTGATATCAAAGTTTTTCGCAGTATATTTATTTCGGTCCACATTCATCCTGCAAATCTTCACTCTACCCCTATACTCCTTTCCCAGCTCCTCCAGCACGGATTCTATTGCCTTGCACGGCAGACACCACGATGCCCAGAAATCCACCAGAACTGGTACCTCTGACTGCAAGACCTCTTCCACAAAGGTTCTGTCTGTTACCTCCATATTCCACCCCGCGCATCAACCTCAGACTTAACCTCTTTTAATCCCCTGTCCAGTACAGGCTGATACCCTGTATCCTCTCTCGTACCAGGCTCATACACTTCCAGAACATCTGACACCTTCTTCCACCCATCCCACCTCGTTCTGGGCAGTATAAGGTGCACCTTCTCCTCAATTCTCCTTCTCATCTCCTCTTTCATCAGCAATTCAAACATTCTCGTAATTTCCTTCTCCAGACTCACCTTTGGCGTGAACCCAAATACATGGGGCAGCTTCCTCGAGACAGCCTCCATGGGATGCTTATCCGCTTCCACTCTCGGATTTTCGAGCTTCTGTATTTTCGCATCCAGTCCAAACCTTTCTGCCACTCCAGCCACTGTCTCTGCCAGAACACTCAGCTTGTGCAGCCCTGAAACCTGGTTTACCACATCATACTGCCCTGGCTCAGGAGGAGAGACAATCAAGCGAACCATACACTCCATCGCATCTTCTAAAGCAATGAACCCACGAATCTGCTCACCACCCCCGTAAATCGTCAATGGAATCTCCAGCAATGCCTGTGCCACGAACCGATTCACCACAGTACCAAACCACTCATCCACGTCCAGCCTCGTCCTCAACCTCGGATCCTCTGCCACCTCATCAGTATGCACACCGTAGATGACTCCCTGCATGACATCGTATGACCGCAGCCACCAGTACTTGCATGCCTCATAAATGTTGAATGTGTCCTGCACCTTGCTCACGTGGTAGAATGAGACTGGATCTCTCGGCGTTAACTCGCCACCAAGACTCCATTCTCTTCCATCCCACTGCATGATTGCGTCAGCTGGAAAAATTCCCTCAAATAATGGCCTTCCCGTTAATGGACTTCCATACTCGCCCATTGTGCCCAGTTTGATCAAGCAGGTCTCCGGCACCACTTCCTTGATCAGAAACAGCAATCCCAAAGTCCCGAGCACGTTGTTTTCCTGCACTCTTATTGCATGGTCACAGTCTACCATGCTGTAGGGAGCACTGGGTATCTCAGCGTAGTGGACAATTGCCTCAGGCTTTACCTCTTCCATGAACTCTTTCAATTTGGGCCGATCCCTTACATCCATCTTCCTGAAGTTGATATTGATGCCTAGAACCTCTCTTGCTGCATGCAGTCTCTCAGTCATTCTCTCTATAGGGACGACAGTGTGCGCTCCCTTCTCCATGACGCAGTCTCTCCGCAGAAAATTGTCTATGCCGCTTACCCTGAACCCCAGTCTTCCTAATTTCAATGCTAATGTCCATCCAAGGTACCCGTCGATACCCAGGATCATCACCCGCATGTCCTTTAGCATGAGCCCATACTCGAAAGGCACCCATTCAGGGCACTGCTCAAAAGTTATCGATGGCTCGAAGTGACCCAGTTCTGGCCTTCGGGCGCATTCTATCACGATCATGCCTTCTTCTGCACTCTTTATTTCCTCCATGGACTGCCCACATGCTCTGAAATCCACATTTCCCTTGAAGATGGCAGCAGGGCAGTTCCAGCAGGTCTTGTTCGCATTGTGTGGTTTCATGCTACCACTCCAGACAGTCTGTGAGAATTGGTACTACATCTTCCACTGAGGGGTTCTCAGGAATTTCTGCATTATCACTTCTTACGTAAAGAAAAGCATCTTCCTGAGTGTGCTTTCCTGTCAAGAAATCTGTATCAAATGTCACCTTTGGGAGTATCCCCCCTTTCAGATTGAACCCCTTATTAGGCAAGAGTACGAGATCGGGAGCAAAGTCTGTGTGCATCCCGCGGTAGATCTGATTTTTCTTCCACACTTTTCTTACCACTTTTTCACCATCCTTTTCTAAAGATTCAAATGCTTCTATCAATTCATGCTTTATTGCATTTTCTTCCTCAGGTTCGACACTTCCCAGTGGATATTTCTCCTTTTTATTCAGATATATCCTCCCCGGGTCTAAAGCAAAAGCTTTTGTCCCTTTTTCTATGTTGTTGTAGCCTTTTCTTGGATCATTCCCACGGATGAGAAACCCTTTTTCCTCCAGGTAGCAGTTCACGTTCACATTGGTTCTTATTCCTTCCATTCCGTGGTCAGACAGTATGATCAGAGAATCAGTTCTCTCTAATCGTTCATCAATGTCCTTTATGCATTGATCTAACCTGGTGAAAAATTCCAGAAACTTCTTGTGATACTCATGACTTTCATCTTCGTAAGCATTCCACAGAAAGTGTTCCAGCCGATCACTGCTGGTGAAAACTATCATGAAAACATCCCAGTCAATTCTCTTCCAGAAATATTTGTACAGTCGAATTCTTGACTCCAGAGTTTCATGGAGTTCCTTGAAGAGGAGCATTGGAGATTTTCTCGCTTTATTCGTGTCCACATCGATCCTGTAATCAATTTTCTTGAGGACATCGACGTAGCCAGGCGGGTAGACTGCCCTCTCCAGGTCCGGGGAGATGAATCCTGAAACGAGAAATCCATTCATTGCTTCAGCAGGGTATGTGGAGGGGACATTGATGATGCAGTAGACTCCCTCTCGCTTCCAGAAAGGAGGAGACTTCAGCTTTCCGAAATGGGAAAAAGAAAGAGTGTAGGTTCCAGGCAGGAATTCAGTGAACCCATAAATGCTGTGTTCCCCCGGATTTTTCCCTGTAATAATGGAACTCCAGGATACTGAAGACACTTCCGGTATTGAGGAGCTCATCTGAGTAAGTACACCATTCTCTCTCAACTCTCCAAAATAAGGCATAACACCATCTGTAGAGAGGTTGTCTATCAATGTGAAGGGAACTCCATCGATTCCAATGATCACTGTTCTGTTCATTCAGTATTCTATATCAGTAACCCTTTAAAAGGTTTACTACAAAATGGAGTAACATTTCTTCCTGGTAGTTGTTCGATATTGGAGTATCACATGTTACACGTGTAACATAGGCAATAACAGTTGGAAGCTCAGCAGATTCATGGAAAAGGAACTCACAAAGAAATCTGAACCCCTCGCGAGAGTCCCAAACAATACTTTTCCACTGCTCTCGGACAACTCTTAATTAAGGGCATGGAAACTCTGCATGGGGGTAAAATGACTATTTCAATAAGGGATCTGCCGAAGTCTGAAAGACCTCGGGAGCGCCTGGCAAGATATGGGACTGAAAAGCTCTCAGTACCTGAGCTTCTGGCCATTCTGGTCTCTTCAGGAAACAGCAGAAATCATGATGTGGCCTGGATTGTCAACAACCTGTTGAATGCTTTTGATGGGAATCTCAAAGATCTGTTTTGTGCTTCTATCGAAGAACTCCTCACAGTTGAGGGCATTGGATTCGCAAAAGCCTGCCAGATCAAGGCAGTTTTTGAATTGGGAAAGAGAATTGCTTCCTACTGCAAGGATGATCGGAAGCTGATTACAACTACGGAGGACGTAGTACTGCTGGTACTACCTCACATGATGTATCTGAAACATGAGGAGTTCAGAGTTGTCCTTCTGGATTCAAAGAACAAGGTGATCCGCGAACATACTGTTTCAATGGGTTCATTGGATCGCGCTTTAGTTCACCCTAGGGAGGTCTTCAGACCTGCTGTTGCTGCAGCTGCAGCCTCACTCATCCTGGTGCACAATCACCCTTCAGGAGACCCTACTCCTTCTGAGCAGGATATCCTTTTAACACGCGAGCTCTGCATGTGCGGCACTGTGCTCGATATTGAGGTTTTAGATCACATCATCATCGGAGCTTTAGATTACGTGAGTATGAAACTCCGCGAATTGATGTGATCTATTCCTCTACCATGGCAACCATTTCTCTCATGTACTGCAGAATCTTCCTACCTTTCTCTGTGGGTTCGTACCATTCCCTTCTGACATCCTCTCTCACCAGATGATGCTGAACCAGGTTGAAATCCAGGAGATCGCGCATTCGAGTGTTCAATGTATGAGTGTTGACAAACTGCTGCAGCTGCTTGTACTGGGCAGTCTCATTCTCATCCAGGAACTCCAGAATTTTTTTGGTGGCCTTCAGGCCGAGCATTTTGAGGAAATCTTCTTCTCTTTTCTCATCCATGTACCATCTCACCTTCTTGGGTTGGTCATTCACACGATCCACAGTCAGAATCTCTTCCTTTCGGGAGAGACCCTTCTCTCATGAGGGCATGGAATGGAGAGTGTGACAGACTCCTATGTATTGTTATTCTTTTGTCGTCCAATGGAAAAGTAAAAATATACTGCTATATATATCTTTCGGTAGTTTCGTTAAAATGTTACTGATTAAACGGCATATCAACTGACAAAGACTCAGATATTCATGAGGTTTTTACCACTGCCTGTCCATCATTCTTTACAGGATTTATCTACAGGATTTGACTGGTCCATACTGTATAGCAAAGCGAGCCAACTATTCAAAGAGGCTGTAGCGCTTTACATGAATGACAGCGAGGATTGCCATTATTGCAGTCCATGCAGAAAAAAGCAGCAGCTGCTGGTAGCTGTATATCTCAACAAAATGCTCCAAAAAAAGGATAACGACCCAGATATTTGTGAGTTCGAGAACAATGCTGTGTTTGACAGGATTTACAAGGAAAAAGATGAGAATATTGACAAAAATAAGTACAATGGTAATATAAAGGTTAAGAACATAACAGAACACAAGACTAAATCCAAAAAAAGATACCAACAGGAAATGTTTCAACAGCGAAGAGGCTTTCTGACCCAACCTTTGGGCTGAATGCCCTGAATTGCTCAGCCTATCCACTTCGAAATCACGTATTTGATTTTCCAATTGGCCAATCCAGCTGAACAGCATGATAATGATCAGAGTGCCACCCATGAAGGGAGTAAAAGCAAAGAGATTCATCCCAAAGAAATAGAGGTAACTGGCAGCAATGATTATCCCTTTCCACAGGAAGACAAAAATCCAATCCCAGTAGGCGCGATTCCTCAATTTGAAGGGGGGAGCAGAATAGAAAAAAGCAAGCAGGTCGAATAGAACAACAATTCCAAAAATGGGAAAAGATACTCCTAAACTCAAGACAAGACTCAGCACAAGACTGGTACCCAGGACTATTTTTCCTAGGTTCTCATTATCAAGAGAACAGAACACATTCCGTTCCCGCTTCGCCAGATCTTTTGCATCATCAAAAGCATCGTAAAAATCATTGACCACGAACATAAAGACATTGGCACAGAAGACGCTAAAAATTAGCATTGTATACTGCAGAGAAAATCCCTGTAAATTGTTCCAGAAAAACCCAACCAGTATTAACCCGGAAGAAACCACAGCATAGCTGAATCGCAGATCAGTCATCACCCTAATTGCAGAGCTGGTGCGATGATAGACGAAACTTGAAGCTGACATTACACTACACCTTCCTTTTTCAAATAAGCAAATGGGACTTTTTCAACGTACTGACCAGGATCGAGTCCATTTCCCTTCATTGAACTCACCACTAAGTTTCAGTACATCTCACCTAGTATGTTTTAAACTTTTCGGTCTGCGGGGTTTGTCCATTAATTCTTACACCACTAGTTTGAACAGATTAAAGCCCAATGCTATGGTTAAATTCAAAAAGGGACTAGTTCTCAGGTTTCCATAAAGAGAAAAACAATACCAAAAGGGGACGTGGTTTCCAGAGAAAGGTTTCGAATGCTCTTGGTGGTGGAATGGACAAGAAAGGAATGATTCATAGCAAAAGAGATCTTGGACCAAGAGATGATAGAAAGGGTGCCCCTTGTTTGAGTTCATCTAATTGAACCACATATCATTTTCTCTTAGAAGTTTCTGGCATTACCCTCCCCTTTTCAGTTTAGTCAAAATCAGAATCAAAACTTACTATAGTAAGATCATACTTCTCAGCAGAAACGTACTGATAAGAGTCATCAAAATCCAATCCCCATTTTTCTTCAACTCTAATGATCTCCTTCATGTCTTCGGGATCAAGGCGGATCAGGCTAACATTTGATTCGATGATGACATCATTTGCAAACCTACTCAAGATATCTGACTTCTTCAGCCGAGTCAAGACTACACCAATCGAGTAGAATGAGAAATCTGTAATGTGTAAGAGCGATGATTCTGTAGTTTCTAGAAATTCATAAGACTCCACATTTCTTTCTTGTTTCAGTAATACTTCTAGCCAAATGTTAGTATCAACAAGATACGTTCTCTTCTTCCCACCAATCTAATGCTTTCTTCTGTAAATCCAAGGATGTGAACATGTCTCTATATTCACTCAAACCCCCCGCCCAGTCCAGCCCTAAGTATACCTTCTTCTTGTTCATTCGTTTCTCAATCAGAAATTGAACAAAATCCTTTACTTCTTTTTTCAAGTCTGGTGGTAGACGTTCTATCATAGCTTCTAATGATTCCATAGTGGACAATACACCCCCGACTATATATAACCTTTGCTTCTTTACATAACCTTTGCTTCTTTTGCCTGCTTCTGTTATTCAAAACAGCGTCATTAATCATGAATTACCTTCAATGAGGTATTATCAAACAAAGAAAATCTCGTCACACCGCATGTTGCATCTTAAATCGCACTCGCAAACCCCAGAGAATAAGAAAAAGAACCAGTATGCTGCTACTCACCTCCATCTATCCCAAATCACTGACCCTCACCTGATCCTGAATCTTCCAGTACTAGTTCTTCAAGATATCTCATGCATTCTAGAGCCTTTCTGCCCTTCTCAGTGGGCTCGTACCATTCTTTTCTAACCTCTTCTTTTAGAAAACAGTGCCGAAGAAGGCCATGTCCATAAAGATAGTTCAATCTTCCATTGACAAGATATGGAGTTCCGTACTGCTGAAAGTCCTTGTGGCGGGCAGCACCTTTTTCAACTGCCAGAGCAAGCATTTCCTTGGTTCCCTTCGAAAACAGAATCTTGAGAGGTTCTTCTTTATCTCCCATCTACATCTCACCTCGGTTCATGCATAATCCATTGGTAGATTTACGGACCGATGTAAAGAATCAACTATACTGCTATATATATTTTTCGGTTGTTTCTTTGAAACGTTACTGGTTCAATGGCTATCAGGACCTATGATTGACAAAAACAGGAACAATGTCTGTCGAAAGTGTTTGAATGAAAAATGTGTTGGAAATCCGCTCTCATCCTCCAAAGAAGTGGTCTTTCGAATGCATCCTACTTTCCACCTAGCTCAAAGAAGTGGTAATGTCATTCCTTCAAGATTTCTTCCAGCTCTCTCAAGCACTGCAGAATCTTCCTACCTCTCTCTGTAGATTCGTACCATTCTTCACGGACACCTTCGCTTACAAAGTAGTATTTGATGAGATCAAAATCCATGAGTTCGCGCAGTATTCTGTTCAGGGCGTAGGGTTTGGCAAACTGTCTCAAGTCCTTGTATCTGACATCTGCATGTTCCTCCAGAAATTCAAGTATTTTTCTGGTGGAACTTCTTCCTAAGACCACGAGAATATCTTTCTTTTTCTCTTGCATAGATGGTATCCTCCTCCATTAG
Organism: uncultured Thermococci archaeon; assembly: GCA_964516825.1. Classification (GTDB taxonomy): domain Archaea; phylum Methanobacteriota_B; class Thermococci; order Methanofastidiosales; family SZ-28-30; genus SZ-28-30. The sequence goes on along the minus strand of CAZFAR010000086.1, from coordinate 514 downwards.
TTATTGGGAGCCAATCCAGCCACTTTATGCTGGTCATATTGAGAGCCTATGTCTCAATGCCAGGCTCCTGCTTACAACAGCTTTTCTCGAATGCAAGTATTGAAAAGCAATGCTATATATATTTTTTGGTGTTGCATATGTCTGCCATTGTAATCTGTAGATGTATCGCAGAATCAGCTTCAAATCTGCATATTCAGGGCTGAAGAATCAATTGGAGTAGTGAAGAGCGTACAATGAAGCTCGCTTACGAATGAGAGCTAATAGACCAAAATTCAGAATATGACAGGTGCCATTGTCCTACATATAAATATTTGCAGGTCCCTTTTCCTGTAGAAAACATGATTTGCCAGCCTTCTCGATCTGTCCCTCCCGGTCCACGGTCTTCTACGTCTTATCTGAAACAGCCTTGTTATCTGCAATTTCACTCTCTTCATCACTCTCCAGGACAGCTATCGCTTTCTGCAATAATTGATGAAACCTTCTACCCTTGTTTGTGAGTTCGTACCATTCCTTT
>CAZFAR010000085.1:0-9757 GCA_964516825.1 uncultured Thermococci archaeon | reverse complement strand
TCTATCCTGTAGGAAACCTCATATCCCCCTATAGATATATATTGAGGTTGAATCCCCTTTCCCTCACATCAAATATTCTTCGCTGGTCATTGCTTGGCATTCCTGGTGAATCTGAACTCTACCTAGCTCTACTTTTCTTATTTGGATTTCTAATGGTAGTTTTATCATCGTTAGCTTTTGAGAGAAGTTTTGAGAAACGATATGGGGGTGTATAACATATTTCTTGTGTCAATTGTGCGAATCTTCTAAATTTATATTCTTACTGAAAAAAAGCGATGTGATGATCTAGCTTGAGAGTGATCTCGATAGTATCATCTGCGACAACTACCTAAATCTTTAAATACCTGTAGAGAGGGGGCCACTCACTAACAGGCTGATACTGTGCTCCTGAAAAAAGATGAAGGAAAACATCTGGGACTGTTCTATCTCCATACAGCCCTAGAAGCCACCTTTGCTGTAGTGTGGGTATACTGGATAGTGTACCTTCTAGATCAGGGATTTTCCTACAGCATCATTGGGATAGCTTTGGCATTGAATGGAGCTTCCATGGCAATCTTTGAGGTGCCAACAGGTGCACTAGCTGATGCTGTCAGCCGCAAACTCTCAGTAATATCCGGACTGATAGGATTTGCCCTGATCCTCTTTCTAATACCCTTCATCACCAGTCCCTTCATACTCACCGTAGTATTCATTGTGTGGGGGCTGCCCATCGCACTGACATCGGGTGCTGGGGAGGCCTGGGTAGTAGATAACCTAAGAGCTGAAAATCGTGAAGATCTAATCAAGGAGTTCTATGTGAAAAATACATCCATAAGGAGCCTTGGTTTCATTCTTTCAGCATTCCTGTCCGGATTGCTGGTCCACCTTTTCAGCATGGACGCTCTCTGGTATGTTTACGGTACAGCATTGCTTGGTTCTGTTACAGTCCTCGCAGTACAGAAAGAGCATTTTGAAAAGAAAGAGATTCATTTCCATGAAAGCTTCAAGAAGACCTATGCCAACATTCGTGAAGGTGCACTCTTTACAGTTGGAACACGGAATGTTCTCTCCATCATAGTTGCCATTTTCTTTATTGCAGTAGGTGGAGAGCTCATGCTGATCTGCTCCAAGCCCTTTCTGGAGGTCATGGGCGTGCCCAGAGAATATTTCGGGTACCTTTCAGCAGTAGGGAGTGCTCTTTGCGTTGGAACGCCCTTTCTCGCGAAATATATGGCTGCTCTTTTCAAAGAAGTTAAGTATTACCTTGCACTACATTCTCTTGCGTTTGGCATGGTTTTGACATCATTCATTTTGGTGGGAACACCTGTGATGGCTGCCTTTCTTTTTGTGGTCATGACCCTGAGGACTACCACTTCTGATCCAGTGCTGGACCCCTTCTTTCAGGAGTTCCTTCCACAGAAACTGCGGGCTACTCTGGCCTCTTTTCGGAACATGGTATTCTGTGTAGCCCTCTTAGTCGGTGATTTTGCCATCTCCCTCTTTGCAGACACTGCAGGTCCCCAGGTCATGCTGGCAGTAGGGGGAATTGCCATACTCCCCTCGATTGTATTCTTCCTGATTATAAAGGAGAAATCCTAACCTATATGAGAAATTGAATCGTGCAGTCATTGAAAATAGCTTTTGTGCATTATCAATACTCAGCCCTTCAATATCTGAGGTTTTTTCCACTCCTCCCTCAAAATGCTGAACACAACTTCATCAAGCCACTTCCCCCTGATAAAGACAGACTTGCGTATTACCCCTTCTCTTGTGAATCCAGCCTTCTCTAAAACCCTTTGAGAGGCCACATTTTCAGGGCTGGCTCCAGACTGAATGCGCTTCGTTGTTGTGGAAAGGAACAGATAGTCCACTAATATTCTGACAGCTTCAGTACAATAACCTTTTTTCCGTTCATTCGGAATTACAGTGTATCCTATGGTGAAGTGATGTTTCTCAGGAGTATACATGATCTGACCAACCATGGTTCCATCTTTTTTCTCGATGATGAACCACTTCTCTCCGGGGTGGAGGTTAGTATACCAGCGCTCTATCTCCTGAAGAGAACTCTGTTCAAAAGGTTCAAATTCTCCACCGAATTCTGGATCATTGTTCCATTTTACGAAGAGAGGCAAATCTTCTTTTTCTAGCACCCTTAGATTGACGAGGTTACCTTCAAGCATTTGGTCACCACCTTTTTTACATCGTGCATTCGACGTACTTATAAAGATATGGATAGGTAGATAGGTGCGCTCTCACCAATAGATTAATAAACCTCTGCTGGATAGCCTCCGTATGATTCCTGAGTTTATTCAAGAGTATTTTATTGACCCTATAAAGTATGGTGAAGGATACAACTGGGTGAACACGCTCACCTATGGGGCAATTCTGATTGCAGCATCCTATCTCGTCTACACCTACCTGAAGACAAGGGTTGTTATGGACAGAAAGTTCTATTACTCAGTTTCTACCTTCATTCTGGTGGGTGGGTCTGCCCGCGTTTTGAAGGACATGAATGTGTCAGAAAGTTATATCCTGGTTACGCCCCTCATTTTCTTTCTGGTCTTTGGTATTACCTTTGCGTCTTTAATTGTCACTGTAAGACTATTCAAAGAGAACTATTACAAATATTTAGCAGCAGCAGGAATCATTTTCTTTCTGTTTATCCTGGCGATCCTAGTCACAAATGCAAGGGCGTACAATATCCCTGGATCTATCTACATTACAGTGACTGCAGTTTTTGTCTCTGTTATAACATACTATGTATTTCGATTTCTGAAGTGGGATTTTGTCACAAAGAATATAGAGATAATGGGTGCACATATACTTGATGCGAGTGCTACCAGTTTTGGCCTTGCCATGTTTGGCTACTTCGAGCAGCACATGGTCCCTGGATTCTTCATCGAGTTTCTTGGAACTCCCTTTGCGATGTTTCCATTGAAGATTGCAGTAGTAGCAGTAGTACTGTCTGCTGTAGAAGATGTGAAAGAGGAGGGATACAGAAACTTCATCAGGCTGGTAGTTTTGATGTTGGGTGCTGCTCCTGGATTGCGGGATCTCCTCAGGATCTTTTTTGTAACTTAGGAGGTGTAAAGACCCTTCACTGGGGAGATTTATTAGATATCATCTGGTCGAAGCTCTGCCAGGTGTCTACTGCTTCTTTTTTACTATCATTCTCGTTCTGATTGAGTCCTTCTCATGTACGGGATAAGAGAGATCATCCCCTTGCTTGAAGACGATCATGAAAGTAGTCAATTAGTGGTCTCTTGTTACACGTGTAACATCGCTTGAGCAGTAAATGTATTCAGAAGGAGTAGAAAACTATATAAGCAGTAAATTTGATTCATAACATCGACTTAGTAAACGTAAATGAAGTCAGGAAAGGTGAGAAAATGGAGAAGGAATCTGAGAACTTCCTCAGAATGATCAGTGCCAAGAGCGCAATCGAGATACTGGAGTTTCTTAGCGATCATAGTGAAACCCAATACAAGGAGATGCAGGAATTTGTGAATACGCATACACTGAATCTAAGATTGAGCGAGCTCTTGAACTATAGCCTAATCCAGCACTACCTGCAGAGATCTGAAAGAATAGAGTGGTACGAAATCACAGAAAAGGGGAGAAAGGTTCTCCATTACTTGAGAGAACTGGTGGTACTGGCGCAGAGCTGAAAATTAAAAAGTTTTTTCCATTTTTTTCTTTGTTGATCAAAGAGATTCTTGAAGAGGAGGCTTTGAATCTGTCTTACAGCTTCGATGCACGAAGCGAAATGGCTTAGGCAAAATACCTCATTAATGTGAAATCGAGTTCTTTACAACCCCGATAGCAGAATTTTTTATGACATTTCAGAAGAAAATGAAAAGCTTCCAGCAATAAGAAGCGAGTTGAAAAAGGAGTTTAATACACAATGGTAGGAATCTTTCAGGTCTTGCTGAGAGTGACTAATAAACAGGGAAGTGCCTCCTCAGTGACAACACAGGTAAGATAGTACTAGTTGTACAAATTCTGCACAAGTATTTTTCAATTTGTAACCAAATATTTTCAAGTGGTTTTTTCATGAAACCATTTAATGGAAAACAAGGTGATCAGCATGAACAAAACTCTGAAAAGATGGCCCTTTGAACCACTAGATGGATTATTGGGAGGGCCTTCCGATGGACCAGGAACGGGGAATCCTGATTAGATTGATAACTACCAATTTGCCAAAGGAACAAGAAGCAGGTACTTTCTGACATAGCCTGCTTCCTCCATTTTTTGAAATGCTTTCATTAGATCGTTGATTCCTTCATGGAAGAGTATGAGTGCCAATTCCTCCTCCAACGGATAAACGTAGGTAGTACATGGAAGTTTTCTTAGGGAGCTAATTAGATCCTTCTCATAATCTGATTGTGTGATGATGAGGGACTTATGATAATAATCATATCCTTTGGGAAAAAAATAATGAGAGATATTGCAGTAGGGCAAGACATAGTGATAGAAATGTCTTTTCACCGTATCAGATGATACACCTACTCGTTCTGCTGCTGTCTTGAATTCACTTCTCACATTATCCTTCATAGCGTAGAAAATGCGCCAGTGAAACTCATCGCAAGGGAGGAAATCTTCTAGATCTCGTTCCAAATTCCCCTTCTCCAGAACAGAATTAGTCAATGACATTAGTGCATTCCTCATGTCATTCTTCCATCCGTGAGGGACTGCAAACTGCGGAGTGAACATACAAACCTTTTTGGCAATAGAGACGTCGTGTTTTCTTAGGTTCAGATCGCTGCAACGACTTGTTACAAAAAAGTCATATGTTCCAGATATGAACATTACCCGAGAAATTGCTGTATCTGCAGCAAGGCTCTGAAATATCACAGAAAGGTTCTCTCTCGATTTTGCCTTCAAGAAGTAAGCAGTAACATTTGAGTTCTCATATACTCTCAAGATGAGGTTTGGCTTAAAGGAGATTTTATCTTCATAAAATCTTTGTAAATATTTGAATGCTGTAGCAATTGTCTTACCTCTTCCCGATATGCCAAGTATTCTAGCCAATTCTTTTAGCTTTATCCTCGGATTTTCCAAAATAGCGTGGTATATTGTATAATATGTTTCGATTATTTCAGCTTTCATGATAGAATAGATTCAAATATCTGCTTAAAAATGTTTCAACAAGGAGATGAAAGATGGGCAAAGGTGGAAGGAGGGACTAACATGACAAGAAGAAGAGGAGAAGACGGACATGCCCATATAAACACGAATATGCTCCATAAGCATGAGGAGAGTATGAAGTCTGTCTGCCCCATCTGTGAAGAACTGTTGAATCAGAGTAACCTAGTGGATGTCAAGAGTGTTGTAGACGACAATCTTTACTACTTGAGTGGTGTTCGTATTGTGAACTCTCAAGTAGAATTGCACTGTGATTTTGAGCATCGTTTCGACGAAGAAGGGTTTACCATAGAGAAACCTCACAGACTGGTGGCAGTCATCGAAGCAGCGTTTGATGGATTTGGAAGATGTATCCAGTTTGACATTCGGGAGGTTTGCTCAGGATAGAGGAGATGCAGAGGTGAATTGTGTGTCGAAAGGGAAAGCGTCTCAAGAAAAGAAAATAAAAGACTACTACCGAATATTTGGAAGTTCACATTCTTTAATCTATGGCCACATTGAGCATTTCAAAGAAATAGGCTTAGTACAGCCCATATTTCCTGAGAATCTGTGAGCTGTCTTTTTTCTCAAATTCTTCAAAGAACACCTCTCTTTGTTTATCACTCATTCTCTCAATCTTCTCAATACTTCCTTTGTGCTTTTCGAGTAATTCAATTGATTCTTTCTTCTCTAATTCTTCATTCATTCTCTTTATGGCTGCTCTAATGCACTCCTGTTCTGTTTGAAAGCCGAATTTAGAACGAAGATCCTCAATTTTTGCATAGAGTTCCTCAGGAATTGGAAGATCAACCATCTTACTCGGCACGATACTTTTTATGGATCAGAGATTTATGAAGATGGCTTCAGCCCAGAGAACACGTTGTCTTTGGCAATGTATTCGGCTACCTTGAACATATATTCTACTGGTCTGTACTACTTGGGTGCCAGATATTATGATCCTGAAACCGGTAGGTTTATAACACGAGATCCAGTAGGAGATGTAACATGTAATTTCCTTTCCTAGGACATCGAAATGCGGATTTCTTGGACTATCCCCCTTGACAGGTACCTTTGCAGAGAGTTATTTTGGTTCCTCTTTAGGAGTCTCTTTAGAATCACGAAAATACGATTTCATTGGTGTTGCAGGGCGCCCTTTAATTACAGCCTTTCATTTCTTTCTTCATATAGAAAATAACAAAAAATTTTTAAATGACAATCGAAAGGCTACATCATGAAAGTGCAAATGAAAATAAAACCACTATTTCTGCTGGGATCAATCGCATCATTTTTTTCGGAAGATGGAATCGGATTCTGTGAAATCACAGATAAGGCAGAGCAGGAGAAGAAGACAGAGGAAATTCTCAAAAAATTGGCTGTGGAAATGGAGCCTGCCCTCTTGGTAAGAACTGACGAGGATCTCCACAATTTGGACATCAATGCAGATGCATTCATTGTATTTGGCCTTACTACAACACGATTCCCTCACCTCATACTCCTTGCCAGGGCAGGAAAACCCATCATTCTCACTGGAGAAGAAGGTGCTTTAGGCAACATCCTGGATACTCTTGAGTACATCTCTGAATTCAAGAACGTAGAATGTGCTCTCACGTATGAAGAGGTCAGAAGAAAAATCAGAATATTACGCGCAGCAAATCTGATACAAAGAATGAGAATCTGCATATTTGACAGAGGAGAGCATCCTCTTACTATGGTTCCGTGGCTAAGAAATCATCAGAAAAAGAGTTTAAGAGTCCAGTACGTAGATATTGACAAATTTGAGAATATCTACAGGAAGATTGAGAAAACAGAGGCAGAAAAATTGGCCAGGAAATGGTTCGAAGAATCAGAAATTGTTGAACCCTCCCTAGAAGATGTTACGAAATCTGCATCTGTATATTTAGCCATGAAGGAAACTATAGAAGAAATGGACGGAGATGCAGCCTACGTTCTGTGGTGCGGCCAATTCACACCTATACTGGGCACGAAGATGTGTTTTGCTATAGCGAAGCTGAATGATGATAACTATGTTACAGGATGCTGGAGAGGGGGGAATCTTCAGCCCATGCTCATCCTGTATGCTCTGTCTTGTAAACCAGTATTCTTTGGGGAGATTCATGCCTATTCTGACTGTGTCCTCAGTGTTCGCCATTGTGCTGTTTCGCGAAAAATACATGACTGTTCTTACATTCTCAAGAAATGGCGGGACCAGGAAGGAACGGTAACAGGGTATTGTGAACTGCCGAAGGGAGAGGTTACCGTTCTTTGTCAGGGGTTGGATAGTCTGGTAGTTCTGCGAGGAAAAGTGATCGACTGCAGAGACATTGGTGGAACTAATTGCAGGACAACTGTGTGGATTGCACTTGAGGATGAGGAAGCTGTTCATTGCATTGCAGGAAGAGAAATTGCCTTCTGTTATGGAGATTTCATGGATGATATAAAGGAAGTGGGGAGATTACTCGGCATTGAGGTGAAGTATCATTTGATCACTTAGATTTCCTGCTTTTAATCAAATACGTATTTCTTTCCAACCAACCACTCTTTCCATCTCTTTTCGAACTCCTGCAAGCTCTCGCCAACCATTCTGAAGATATCGCCGTCATCACACTCTTTGACAATCTTCTGTATCATGTACTTACCGTAGGTATTATCAATGTATTTCACAATCGTCCATCCCCATGTGTAGGAGAGCTCTACAGCTCCTGAAGAATCATCCTCCATATCTTTAATGGCAGGTATTGTCTTCTTTCTGATTCCTTCTGCAATACGGTCTATCTCTCTGCCTGATCTCCACTGTCCTGAGAGATAGATTGCCAATCCCTCACTCCACCATCTGGTGACTTTCTCTATTTCGGGAGATAGGTGTTCCTCAACAATGTGTACAATTTCGTGAAAAAGGAATTTCTTGTAGCTATCTGGAGTATACTCATTGATTCCTCTCTCCCATGCACGGGGGGAAAGGACAATCAAATCTGTCTTCTGAGGTTGGCCTATCCTGCGGGGATGTGAGGGAACCTCTATATCCACATTCAGGACTTCTTTGACGCAGCGATCGAATTCTCTTCGGTCTGGAACAAGAATGATTCTTGCGGGGAAGAGCTCCATTCCGAAATATTTGGCAACGAATCTAAATGCTGAAAGTGAGTCATCGAGGGTTTCTTGAACAAACGGTTTGTCATCAAGGGTATATTCTACTGTGATGTTGTCCTGTCTTTCTAATAAGTATTTCGACATTCAGATTCCTCCGCATTGGTTGACAGTTGACTCGTAGGTATTTCAGTATTTTCATCAGTTGCTTATAATTCTTTCATGGGTTCAATATAAGCACATAACCTTTTCTCAAGATGCATGCGTCTCGCTCCCTCCTTTACAGTAAGGCTTTCCAACCTCATTTCTGTTACACGTGTAACAATATGTATGACCCAAATTCGAACTCCATTTTTTTATGACGTCCGTAAATGTTTTTCTATTTTCAGTTTCTTCAAATATTACACTCAATAAAGAAAAAGAACGATCCATTTTCCGCTAAATTCCTTGTCAGAGACCTGGATAGTACATCAGAAAATTGAAAGTAACCTACAAACAGAACTGTTCATTCAGAAACATTTATAAGTTAACCATAGACAATAGGAGCGGTGAAGATATGGCGAGAATGTTCTTTTCAACAGACGCACACGGAAGCACAGCTGTCTGGAAGAAATGGGTAAGAGTCCCAGAGTTTCACAAAGCAGATATGCTGCTCTTATGTGGAGACCTGACAGGGAAAGCGTTGGTCCCTCTCATTGAACAGTTTGATGGTGTGTACAAGACTCACTACTTTGGTAGAGGGTGGAACCTCAGCACTGAAGAGGAAGTCCAGGAAATGGAAAGAAGACTGTCTGATTCTGGATGTTACCCTTTCAGGACTACTCCTGAAGAGATAGAGAAGATGAAGAACGATCCCAAGCTCGTGGATGAGAAGATGAACCAATCCATGGGCAAGCGTATCGATGAATGGATGAGCTTTCTGGTGGAAAAAGTGGACACGAAAAAGGTACAGGTCATGGCAATGCCGGGAAATGATGATGAGCACCTTATTGATGATATTATCAAATCCTATGAAGATAGAGGAGTTATCTGGTGTCTTGACAGAGTGGTGGAGATCGGCGGATTTGAAACCATCAGTCTGGAGCACGTGAACCCCACTCCCTGGGACACTCCTAGAGAAGCAAATGAGAAAGACATGAAGAGGATGATAGAGAATCAGGTGAAGAAACTTGACAATCCTTCAAAATCCATATTCAACTTCCACTGCCCACCGTACAATACCCACCTGGACCTGGCGCCAAAACTGGATAAGACATTGAGACCTGTAGTAACTGCAGGTACAGTGGAAATGATCCACGTGGGATCAAGAGCTGTCAGAGAAGCAGAAGAGCAGTACCAGCCCATGATGGGACTGCACGGTCACATTCACGAAAGCTATGCTTCAGACAAGATTGGAGAAACTGTGGTCGTGAACCCTGGATCAGAATATGGAGAAGGTATTCTGAGAGGATATATCATCGAATTAAGTGAAAGTGGAATAGACAAGTACTGGAAGGTTGAGGGATAATGGACGTGGAAACGCTGAAGAAGCAGGAAGCAGAATTCTTTAGCCTGCGAGACCGCATCATGA
>CAZFAR010000084.1:8561-9849 GCA_964516825.1 uncultured Thermococci archaeon | reverse complement strand
ACGCAGGGAAAGTGTTTCAGACTCAGTGGAAGCCACTAAAAGAGATAGAAAAGGCTCAGTTGAAGAGGTTAAAATACATTGCAGACCATGCATACAGGAATACATTACTGTACCACAGAAAATTCAGAGAAAGTGGGATATATCCTTCAGACATTCACTCTTTCAAAGATATAAAGAAGATTCCTCCAACGACAAAAGATGAGATGCGAAGAACAGAAGAATCTGCAGCCAAGGCATACACTCCACGGAACTGTCTTGTTTTTTCGACATCGGGTTCTACAGGGAAGAAACTGGAGTTGTATCAGGACTACAGTGCTTTTGACTTCTACATGTCTGTCCAGCTCAGATATGTCTTCTCTATAGGAATGAGGCCCTGGCACAAGTATGCTTTTGTGAGCTATGATGAGGGGGAGAAATCTGGGTTTTCACTAGCCAAATTATCTTATGCAGTGCCTGTTCCTTGGTTTCTGGATGAGGAAAAGAAAGTCTCACTTTTGAGAAAGATACATCCAGACGTGTTAGGAGGACATCCCTGTACACTCCTCTTAATGGCAAAACGAATGCAGGGAGACATTCCTTTTTCTTTGAAATTCGTCTTACTGGGAGGTGAACTTTCAACAGTGGAGGAGAGAAAGTACTTAGAGGATGTCTTTGGGTGCGAAACCTTTGATAAGTATGGATCGTACGAGCTCGGACAGATAGCATGCGAGTGTCCAGAACATGGTATGCACATAGATGCAGATAACAACATTCTGGAATTCTTGAGAGATGGAGAAGATGCAGCTCCTGGAGAATCGGGAGAAGTGGTTGGGACCAATTTATGGAATGTGGCTATGCCTTTTATCAGATACAGAATAGGAGATATGGCTGTTCCATCCGATGAAATATGCAGCTGTAGACGGAATTTCCCGCTTCTCTCAGAAATACAGGGAAGAAAAGATGATTTCATTGTTCGAGATGGTAGATTCATTCCACCTACCAGTATTGTTCCTGTATTCTTCACATTTAAGGAGATAGATGCTTTTCAGGTTATCCAGGAAAATGAGAATAGACTAAGAGTGAGACTAGTGAAAGGTGAAGGATTCACTGATGAAACTGTCAATATTCTCACAGAAAGGCTGAAGAGCATTACAGGTCCTGTGAATATTTGTATTGAGGAATGTGATAGTATTGAAGAAGAGATGAAATTGCGAGCAGTCATATCAAAAGTGGAAAAAAGCAGGCACTGTTTAGAAAATGATCACAGGAGATGGTAAGATTGGAATTAGGGAATGGGGCAATTTAACGA
>CAZFAR010000084.1:0-8461 GCA_964516825.1 uncultured Thermococci archaeon | reverse complement strand
TCCGATTTCGATACATCTAGCTAAACATTTCCCGAAAGTATTTAAGTCTGTGTGCACATGCACATACATGACAAAGACAATATCTTTAACAGATGAAGCATACAATTCGTTAAAGAACTTGAAATTGGAAGGGGAAAGTTTTTCTGATACGATAAAGCGACTGACAAGAAAAGGCAAACTCACAGAAATACTGGATTTATATCCCGAACTTGAGAATGTAGGAGAATTTGAAGAAGCAATACTAGAGAACAGAAAAGCACTTGATGAAAGGTTGCAGTAAATGTTCTGTCTAGATACCACCTATTTTGTTGATTTGATCAGGAATTCAAAGATGATCAGGCCCATAACAAAGAAAATCGTGAATAAACCATTATTTACAACCACTTTTAATCTTTTTGAAGCTCAAATGGGCTCTTATTCCATCAAAAATGAGGAACTTAGAAACAAAGCCATCGATAAACTGAACAGAACATTTGATAGAATCGAAGTCCTCCCTTTCTTGAAGGGAGATGCTCTCAAAGCAGCTGAAATTGCAGGTATACTCAAGAGAAGGGGAAGAGTTGTAGGTGTAGATGTCATTACTTCAGCCATAGCACTGAATAATGGGTGTGCACTAATAACTCGAAATCGCAATCATTTCCAGTGGATTAGTGAAGAAACTGGATTGGAAGTAATCTTCTACTAAATAAAACAAAGTTGGTTAATTCATAATTATTTCATAGCAAACCCTTCGAGCAAACCCTTAAATGCATGAATATGCTACCACTCTCATGGGTGTGAATCTCGCTGATCTTGTAGAAAGAGAGGAGATCGAGTTCTCCCGATTGAAAGGGAGAATCGTAGCTGTGGATGCACTAAACATATTATACCAGTTTCTGGCCATTATTTGCCAGAAAGATGGAGAGTTACTGAAAGACTCCCAGGGGAGAGTGACTTCACACCTCTCAGGTTTGTTCTACAGATCGGTAAGCTTGGCAGAGGAAGGCATCAAACCTCTATATGTCTTTGATGGAGAGCCTCCTTCACTGAAAAGAGAGACTATCACTAGAAGGCAGGAGATCAAGCGAGAAGCCAGAAGGGAATGGAGACAGGCCTTGGAAGAAGGAAGGACAGAAGATGTGAAAAAGTACGCACAGCAGACCTCCAGAATAACAGATGATATGTTGAATGATGCACGAATTCTACTGGAAGGCATGGGCATACCCCATGTGCAGGCGCCCTCAGAGGGTGAGGCCCAGGCTGCTCTGATTGCCAGAAAAGGAGATGCATATGCTGCTGCTTCTCAGGACTATGATTCCCTACTATTTGATGCTCCCCGCCTGGCAAGGAACCTGACCTTGACTGGCAGGAGAAAGCTTCCCGGAAAAGATGTATACATTACCATTTCCCCAGAATTGGTTGTTCTGGATAATACACTGCAACAGCTGGATATAACAAGAGAGCAGCTAGTAGAAATCGGGCTGCTCATTGGTACTGATTACAACGATGGAATCTCAGGAATTGGACCTAAAAGTGCTCTGAAAATTGTGAAAGAAGAGAAATTCTCAGAATATGGACTGGATGATCTAAAACAACTATTTCTATCGCCTGAAGTAACTAACGAGTATACCATCACATTCAGATCTCCATCTCCAGAGAAAATTTCAGAGATTTTGTGTGAAGAACATGATTTTTCTGAGACACGGGTAGAAAATGCAGTCCAGCGATTGATGAAAGCAACTGAGACCACGGCTAAACAGACCTCTCTGGATGCTTTTTTCTAAGCTATTGAATTTCCGGCAGAATATCTGTTACACGTGTAACACTTCTTCTTTTTTTGAAACCCACTGAATCTGAATGAGAACTTCCCAAAACTTTAAGAAGCTACAGCACAAAGTAAAAAGGTGATATCATGAGCAATAATGAATTCAGGTTGGGCGCGCTAACGAGTGCTGGGCTGGCTATTTTGCTTGGGGCCCTCACATATGGAGGGCTGATTGTTGCCACGGGAAAGATCCAATTCTTCGGAATCCCTGAGGATGTTGCCATTCCACTGTATATTCTCCTGTACTCATTCTTGGGAGGCGTAGCATACGTTCTCAGCGCGCTCCTTGGTGAGTACAAACTTCTGACTGATGAAGAGCACGAACTGGAAGCACTGAAAGAGAAAAAACTAGAAATCAAAGATGAATTGCCCGAAGAATTGAAAAGGGAGCTTGAAAGAATTCAAGAACGCTTAGAAAAACTCAAAGGGCATAAATGGGGATTCCTAGACTTCTGGATAAAACTGGCCAGAATTCCTTTTGGAATGCTGATGGCTTCTGCTTTCTATCTAGTGGCAAACTACATTATTTCAGACCAGCTCCTAGAGGCTTCAGGACCGAAACTCTTGGCTGGTGGTGCCTTCTTGGTAGCATTCTTCCCAAAGGTGATGATGGAAGGATTCAATGGCCTTGCCAACAGACTGATGGGAAGAACGAGTTCAGAATCAGGAGAATCTAGCGGAAGGTAGACACGATCATTTCAATTTTTCTTCTTTTTTTTGTCGCACTTGTGTCAGTTCATCCATCATGGAGGATCTAACCTTTTCACCTCATGAGTAGTTAAGTGTTAAGCCGTTCACTTTTTAAGGTTTCTATCCTCATAGATGTGGTGACACACATGCAGTTTCATGCTCCAACCAGGATTGTGTTTGGATGTGGTCTTCTCTCTAGATTGAACACCTTTCTCAGTGATATGAATGCTTCTGACCTTTTTCTGGTAACAGATAGAGGAATTGTCACCTCTGGTATTGCAGGACGTGTCCTCTCTCAGCTTGAGAACTCATTTCATGTGGACATGTTTGATGCTGTCGAACCAAATCCCAAGTCTACCACCATCAACGAAGGAGGGGAAATGGTGCGCTCTCTAAAGCCAGACCTGGTAATTGGACTGGGAGGAGGGAGTTCTCTGGATGCAGCAAAAGCGCTCGCTCTCCTGGCCGCTAATCCTGGTTGGATCGAACATTATGAGGGCAAGAATAAATACAGGAACCCACCACTTCCAGTAGTAGCTATTCCTACGACCTGCGGTACAGGAAGTGAAGTAACGTGGGTATCTGTCATCACTGACGTGAAAAGACGATTCAAGATGAGCATAAAAGGTCCTCACATGTTTCCTGTTTTGGCTGTTATTGATCCTGATGTACTGCTGTCACTTCCTCAAAGTTTGATTGCTTCCACTGGAATGGATGCCCTCACTCATGCCATTGAGGCATACACAGCGAGACCACGCACTGCAATTACTGATGTATTCGCTCTAAAAGCTGTATCCCTCATTTTTGGCTCTCTCAAGGATGTTTATTCTGATAGAACAGGGAAAGAGGGACGAGAATCCATGATGTTAGGAAGTACTCTGGCTGGCCTAGCTTTCGGGAATAGTGATGTAGGTGCTGTTCACTGCATGGCAGAGACTATAGGAGGGCTGTATGATGTTCCTCATGGTGTGGCAAATTCCATGTTTCTTCCTGTGGTCATGGAATTCAATCTTCCTGCAGTAAAAGAAAGATATGCGCATATTGCCCGAGTACAGGGAAATAAGGAAGAAAATGATACAGAAGCAGCGCACGCTCTTATCCAGAAGGTCAGATACTTGTCACATGAACTGAATATTCCTCCCTTTTCCAGTCTCAAGATTCCAGAGAGTGATTTTCCAGAGATTGCCCGGAGAGCTGTCCAGAATAACTCCAACGATTCAAATCCCAGAGAAATGAATACTGAAGATTATGTGGAGATCCTGATTAACGCATCTCGTTTAGAATGAATATGAGAACACAGTAGGACTTCATACTATCTCTCTTCTCATGTTACACGTGTAACACTCGACCCACGCTTGCTGGTTCTGAGAGAAAATTCTTCAGCAGTCTCCATCAAGCTAATGAGCCTCTCGGAAGAGGTTATCAGAAATTGAAAGATTTATATAGGCCAAGAACTGGGTTAAAACATGACCAACGACAAAATCAAACTCACATTCCCGGTTGGATACCATGAATTCCACAAAGACCAGCTCTTCAATTATCAACTTAATCGCTGGCATTCCCTGGGATACGCCAGATACGAAGATATAAGAGAAGTCGGTCAGAAGATCAAGAATTTTGAAGACTGGAAAGTTGAAATGCTCAATCTGGCAGAAAAAGCGCTTTCTGAAGGGAGGCTCATGAACGCGGCATTCTACTACCGGGCAGCCGAATTCTATGTATTCCATGGAGATCCTGACAAAGAACTTCTGTATGATAGATTCATCGAGCTTTTCTACAGGGTTTTCCAGAATGATCCAATTGAAAGATTCAAAATACCCTACGAAAAGAAATATCTACCAGCGATGAGAATACCTGCTCTAAATGACAAAAAGGGCACCATAGTCATGCACGGGGGATTTGATTCTCTAATCGAGGAATTTTACTCCATGATGAGATACTTCTCAGAGCATGGGTTTGAGGTAGTTGCATTCGAAGGTCCTGGTCAGGGTGCTGCTCTCAGGAAGTATGGGGTTGCCCTGAACCATGAATGGGAAAAGCCTACAAAAGCTATTCTCGATTATTTCAAGCTGAATGATGTCACTTTATTCGGAATATCGATGGGCGGATGGTTCTGTTTCAGAGCTGCAGCATTTGAACCGCGCATAAAGAGAGTAATAGCTTTGGGTATTGCATTTGATTACTTGAAGTTCGGGAATGTCATAGTTCAGAAACTGATATCATTCCTTTCAAGACATCTCAGAGAGTTTACAGATTCTTCCATTGCAAAGCAAATTAAGAAGGGTGGAATTGAAGCATGGAAACACAGCAACCTCATGTACATCACAATGAAAGAGAAACCTATAGAATCCATTGATGTCGCGCTAGAGCTTAATGCGGAAAATCTTCATTCAGAGCTGGTGAAGCAGGATGTTCTAATTCTCACTGGCAGAGAGGATCATTACATTCCTTTCAGGATGCATGATCTGCAGGTAAAAGCATTGACGAATGCAAAATCAGTGACTGACCGCGTTTTCACAAGAGAAGAACAGGCCCAGAATCACTGTCAGATCGGAAACATAGGGCTTGCAATGGATGTCATGGTGAAATGGATTGAAGAAAAATCGTAATCAACTTGGCATCAATTGGAGCATTTCGATGCAAAAGCTTATATAGACTAGGATGTGAAAAAAATGCAGCCTAATTCAGTGGGCTGTGCTTTCATTTTTCTTTTTTTCCATTTTGCTTTACCTCGTAAAGACTGCAAGGAAATTCGTATTTCGGATTACTAGTCAGAAAGTGGAAGTGCTACACGTGTAACAGGTTCAAGTGACCTTCTACTGGAAGATCACTTTTTCGCAGACTCTTCTCACTTTGTCTCTATACTCTAGAGGTGCAGACACCATCAGCCCCCAGGAAGGGACCCTCCTCTTCTGCAGAGCTGCAGCAGTCGGCGTATACTCAGAGAGACTTCTGAACTCCCCATCGTAGACGGGAAGTCCAGTTCCTGCAATTCTGGGCTCTGAAAAGAGGATATCCCTCTCCGGGACATCAATGAAAGCATATCCTTCTTTGATTCCCGCCTTTCTCGAGATTGCATTCTCCTTTTCTTTTCTGGCTTCTGGTTCTGCCAGTTCAGCAATTGAGGATCTCTGATTCTGATCTAAATCGTCTGCCTGGACCATGAATGCTCTCTTGAACAACTGCCTGTACTTCAATCGGGTAACCAGGTCTTTCTCGTAGTCAGTACCCTTCTCGAGGTAGGAGAAGAATTCCCAGTCCGACATCGACATGATCTCAGGATTTCTTTTCAAGGATTCTTCTGCAGCCCTGGTGAGCATAGTCTCTGCAATGCGGACTGCATGGTGGTAGTACACGGAAGAAAACATCAGTGAGCGGGCGACCAGTAAGGCTTCCACAGCTTCTACCCCCTTTGGATTTATTACCAAGGTGGAATTTCGCAGTTCTAACGTGTTCAAAAGGTAGGGTAGATCAATGATACCGTATGCTACTCCTGTGTAGTAACTGTCCCGCAGTAAGTAGTCCAGCTGGTCAGCATCCACATCTCCATGGATGATCTGGGTCAGATAGCTGGGTTTTTCTGCAGGTTTTCCCTCCAGCCAGGGGGTCAATGTCCATTCGTAGGGCACTTTCATACCCTGTATGAGTTCTGAAACCTTTTCTGGATCTATGGAGTATTTCTCAAGGATATCTGAAATTAAAGGAGTATCAAGGTTAGTTCTTTCTGTGATAATGTTCGTGGCTCCAGAAATGATTCTGGAAGATTGATCAGTATGGTCAATCCTGCAATTAGAATAGAAACTGTACTCCAGTGTATGAGAAAAGGGGCCGTGACCAATATCATGTAACAAGGCTGCCACATTCACTAATTCCTGATCTTCTTTTGCGAGGTTTAACCCTGATCCAATCTTGGAAGCGATGAAGTAGGTCCCTAGTGAGTGGGAGAACCTGGTGTGGGTTGCTCCTGGAAAGACCAGATATGCCAACCCTACCTGATGAATGTGGTGAAGTCTCTGGAGTTCAGGCGTATCGATTAATTCGAGAAAGACTCCCTCCAGTTTTATAGAACCGTGCAAGGAATCGTGGATGACCTTGTAATCCATGACACAATTTCTTCTAGGAACATATAAGGCTTTTGAGAAGTGCTGAATTCGTGCAATCCATTCTGTTCATTCTAACTCTACAATATATTCCTCATAGTCACACACAATCTCAAACCCAAGGCTACCATAGCAACGCAATGCTACCCTATTGTCTGCCTTCACATTCAAACCAATATGTTCAACAGTCTCAAGCAGAGAGGTGCACAGCTTTGCTGTCACTGCTTTTGCGAATCCCTTTCCCCTGAAATCTGGATGAGTAGTAATGTTTCCCAGTGCAGCTACTCCATACTCTCTTGAGTAGACATGAATCCCTGCAATGCTTGCAAGACCTGAAGATTCCCTAATCCCATAATAGAAATTGGTATCGAGCATTCTCACATCGAAGAAATTCCCAGGATAGCTTTCCCTGTAGATGGCCTCTATATCACTCAAATCTCCCCTTGAGAGTTGAATTACATGTTTTGTATCAATAATATTGACAATTCCTCTATTTTTGAGAGCCATCTTGTAATGTGTTCCGCATGATTTCAATCTGTACTTTCCCTTCAATGGTTCCTCCACTCCTGGACTGAAATGAGCGTAAAACTTAGGAGGAAGAAGATGCACTACTGAAGATATCAAATCTTTCATGTAGCTCACTGAATCTGTGAGTGCGAGAAGAACTGGAATCTGTGTCCCCGAATATACGAGAATAATAGCCTTGATTTCATCTTCTGCTTTTAGACCGTACCACATAGTGTAGTCCCAGAAGAAGTCATCGAGGTCTCCTATGCTGTATATGTGGAGATAAATATTCTTCTTGAGGAAAGAGAATATTTCTTCTTTATCATGCAGACACATGAATGTCATATATCTCACTTTTCCTTTTCATAGCTTCCACAGTGCCTACACTATTTCTTCAAAGCTGAATTATGAACTACGTTGAAAAACACTGTGAGCTGAATGACTGTACTTTTTAAGGGGCTTAAGTGTTTTTCTGTTCTCCCCATGTGAATTGGCATTTTCAAAGAAATGGCATCCATAATTCCAAAATCCTTGCCACCATTACAGCACATGTTGGAATCTCATTATTTGGGTCTGAAATAATCTTCCCAACTTTCTCGCCTTGATTGCTTCCCTCAAAATACTCTATCCAAGCAAAGCTATCCAAAAGATACTTATTCAAGACGATCCATCCTTTCTTCGTGGTTAATTCTTCCTATTCCTCTAACGGTCCCGAAATAGCTGCTTCTTGGCCTATCAATCTCTATCTTGAGGGTTTCTTCTTCCTTGATTCGGGCGATTTCCACTACTTCCATGGGTATCGTTACTACTATTGAACCTCCGACCTTTCGCGCTCTTACTTAGGCTGTAACACTCAATCACATCACCTGTCATTCTCTATGTGTTACCTAACATCTTTCATCTCAGGAAAACTTCAAATACCCTCTGAGCCAAAGTTAAAGGTGAACATGATCACTGAATGAATAGTACAGTCTGAAGATGCATTTCCATTTCGTATTCTTTAGAGATTGGTTGAATGCCGAGACTGTCTAACTAAACATGGATGTGAATCAATGGAACTAGAGGTAACAGATAGTATTAAAAAAGTGACTGAGAGAGAATGGGAAAAACTGGCAGGAACCAGTACAGAACAGTCCTACAGATGGTTCAGAACGATCGAAGAATCTGGTATTCGAACTATGCGTTATCTTCTTTTAAGAGAGAGTGGGAATCTGAAAGCGGCAGTATGCTGCTACATCTATAATGAGAAGATGTTCGGCATCAAACTGCCATTTCTGGAAGTGAAATCCCCCCTGGGAATTTCATCAGCATTTTTTTCAAAAACATTTGAAGAAAAGCAGATTTTAATAAGAAAAATTAT
>CAZFAR010000083.1:0-9897 GCA_964516825.1 uncultured Thermococci archaeon | reverse complement strand
AGAAATGATGACTTGAAAATCGAAAAGTACGGCCTATCTCTAGTTGAAAAGTCGATGCTGTACACTTCAATTTTCACAATACCCCGAGGATGGAATTTGGCCATGGAATTTGTCCTTTCTCAAATTTCTCATTGAATTCTTCAGTGCTCATACTATACTTGATTTCAAACTTTTCCAGTTTTTCTTTTATGTTCGAAAGAGCCACATTACAGATACCTAACTCCCTTTCTAGAGATCCAATAACTTCTCTTTTGAACTGCATGAATATTTCTCATTCAGACTATCCCTCGACCAGCGTGCGATGAACGCTCTGAACCAAATGCAGACTTACCAAATGCGTTCACATTGGAGTCCACATTACAGAAAGGAATGTTACACGTGTAACAAGAACCCAAGATCAGATGGCTGAAGTGAAACGTAAAGGTTTTATACCCAGTCTAGCATCTCAGCCCATGGATGTCATGGAAAAGCTCATTGAAGAATCACCAGCAGATTACACAGAAGCGCGATTCCACAGAAGGGAAAAGACCCAGATCATTCTGCGAAAGGGTGAAATAGAGGACATCACCAGTGAAACCTACTCTGGTGTGGGTGTACGTGTCCTGCATGAGGGTGCGTGGGGATTTTCTTCTGTGAATTCTACAGAGGAATCGTTTCTGAAAGAAGCATTACAGGTTGCGATAAAGATGGCTAAAGCTGCCTCTTCAAAGAAAAGAGAGAAAGTGAGCCTGCAGGAAGTGACTCCAGTCACAGGAAAATTTAAACCAGAAATCAAAGATCCATTGTCTGATCACTGTATTGAGGAGAAGATTGAACTGTGTGTAGAAACTGATAAAGCAATTTGCTCTCACAAAAATATTAAGAGTTCTTTCATTTTGTATCAGGAATTGATTGATTCCAAGTGGATTTTCACTTCTGATGGATCCCGTGTTCACATATCTGATTCAAAGCCACAATTCTACGTGGGTGCTGTGGCAGGGAGCGGGAGTGATCTTTTTTCCTATGTCGATGCTATCGGGACTACAGCAGGATGGGAATTGTTCAAGAAACGCCCTCCTGAAACTATGGTGGAAAAGGCGACTTCTCTTGCTTTACGATTGCTGACAGCAAAATATCCCAAGGCGGGCAAGGCTGCTGTTGTTCTGGATCCTGCTCTGGTGGGGCTGCTCTGTCACGAAGCAGTGGGTCACACCATGGAAGCAGACATTGCCTTGGCAGGGGCAGTCACCAGGGATAAGATGAATGAAGTGGTGGCCTCAGAGTTAGTGACCATGGTGGACGCAGGAGATCTGAATGCAGGGGGATGGATTCCTGTGGATGACGAAGGAGTGAAATGTAAAGATGTAACACTCATCGAGAATGGAGTATTGAAAGGATTCCTTCACAGCAGGGAAACTGCTTCAATCATGGATGTACCTCCTACTGGAAATGCCAGAGCCTGGGAATACGACCTGGAACCTATCATCAGAATGAGAAATACCTACATTAGAGAAGGAGACTGGAAAGAGGACGAGATCATCGAAGCTACCGGGAATGGGTACTTGTTAAAAGGTGCAGGTTCAGGCCAGGCAGATTCTAACGCTCAGTTCATGTTCCAGGTGAAAGAGGCGTATTCTATTGAGAATGGCGAACTGAGTGATCTTCTGCGGAGCGTCGTTATGACAGGAAATGCATTTGATGTGCTAAAGACAGTGGATGCAGTGAGTGATACTATTGATTTTGACATGGGTTTCGGTGCATGTGGAAAGGGTCAGCCTGCAAAGGTCGATGGCGGTGGTCCCTACATTCGCTGTGAAGTGCTGGTGGGAGGTCGATAGTGTGGAAGAGTGTGTGGACGACAGTCTGGAAGATCTACTTGGTACTCTGGAGAATATTATGAGATTTTGTGAGAATAGAGGAGCTGAAGCAGAAGTAATCGGAGTGAGAAACAGGGAGACTGTTGTTACCATGGAGAGAAATGATATTAAGCTGTGCATAAACCAGTATACAACAGGTGCTGGCATCAGGACATTAATAGGAAACTCTATGGGATTTGCATGCTGTAATTCATTGGATGAAAATACGGCACGGGAAGCAGCTGAAATGGCAGTTCACATGTCCCGGAAGACTCCGCCATTGCCCTTCAGTACTTTCGCTCATCCCGGGAAGCTGCCTGACATTCCTGGATTGTACGATCCTGAAATCAATGAATTCAGTGAAGAAGATGCTGTATCCACTGTTGAGGGCATGGTGAACGCAGCATTAGAGGATCCTCGGGTGTCTATAGATACTGGGGAGTTTGCAGCATCTGATAGAGAGACTGCAGTTTCAACCTCTTCTGGTGTCTCTTGTGGAGAGAGAAAGTCCCGATTTTCGTGGTTTCTCATCATGATCGCTCGAGAGGGAAATGAGGTGGGATCTTTTGAATACTCCTATGGATGCACTGCCAAGGTGAGAGAGTTGTATGCTGAAGAAACAGCGCGCATGACTGCTTCAAGGGTAACAGCTAATTTGCATCCTCAGAAAATAAAGTCATTTTCAGGAGATCTCATTTTAGGGCCTGGAGCTGTGTCTGATCTGATTTGTGATCCCTTGATTTCCTCTGTTAATGCTAACAACATCTACAGGGGACAATCTGCCCTGGCAGGAAAGCTCAATGAAAAGATTGCATCAGAAAAGGTCACCATCAAAGATAACCCAGTAGCACCAGGTGATTTCAACTCCAGTCGATTTGATCGCGAGGGTACACCTCACCAGGATGTGACTATAATTGAAAATGGTGTACTCAGAAAGTTTCTGTACGATTCACTGGCTGCCAGCAGAGAGAATGTAGCAGGGAGTGGAAATGCTGTCGGCTCATTCAGGGAAATTCCACTGATTGGGATCACCAATCTTCTCATTGAAAAGACATCCCGCGCTCTAGAGAGTATTATCGAGGAAACTGAAAATGGGCTCTTGATAACCAGGTTCAGCGGAACTTCTGACCGAATTTCAGGTGATTTTTCAGGAGCTGTAAAAGGTGCTCAATACATCAAGTCAGGAGAGATAAAGCATCCTGTGCAGGAAGCAGCGATTGCAGGGAATATATTTGAGATTCTTCCACGAATAAGTGACGTATCAGTAGAAACTATAAGGTACAACAGAATGATTCTCCCGTACGTGAAGATCCCCGGAATGCAGATCACTGCCTGAGCCGGCGAAGCAGTTCCTGATACCCTTCCTTGATCGTTTCGTAGTAGTTCCCGGGGAGAAGTCCTTTCTCAAAATCCAGTTTCAACCGATTCAGTTCTTCGAGCACCTGCTTCTCCCTCTCTCCAGCATCAGGTTTTATCTGTTGCCGTAACTTCTCTGCTTCTTCAGGCATGCCTGCCTTTTCAAAGTATAACAGAGCATTCTGAAGTGCTTCCTGTTTCTTGGACTGGTTCTTCACTTTGAGCATGGCCTGTGCGAGCATGACGGAGGCATCTCCTGCCTTCTTGTAGCATTCTGAAGAAGATTCCCCCAATGTCTCCAGAAGTTCTCCAGCCTTCTCAAAGCTCTGGGCTGCCTTAGCATAGTCCCGAACCTGGATTAGTGTCTCTCCCTGTTTCATGAACAATTTTACCCTCAAGGGAAGATTGCCTCCTGTATAAGAGATAGCACTCTCGAAGTGGCTGCTGCACCGGTACGGGTCATCTGCAAAGGTTTCTGCCAGCAACAAGCGGATTTCAACTCCTTTTTGAATTTCCCCTGCTTTCGCATAGTTCTCAGAAGCCTTGGCATATAATTCTTCAAGTTTCTCTAGGTTTTTCAGGGATTTCATGAGACTCGCAGCCTTGTTGTAAGATTCAGCTGCTTCGAGAGATTTCTCTCTTGCTTCAGACATTTTCGCTGCCTTTTCGTAAGATTTACTGGACTTATACGTTTCCTGGGCTTCTTCATATTTCTGTGCTGCTTTAATCAAGAATTGATTTGCATAGTCATATTCTTCTGCAGATTCAAGACAGGCAGCCATCCTCCAGTAGTTTTCAGCCACATTTTCTGGAATATTCTGGATCTCCCAGAGTCTGGCCACTTTATGGTAGTACTTAACAGCATTCTTGTATTCCTTGTTCCGTTCAAAAGTCTGACCTGCAGTTCCATAGAAGACTACTGCATTGAGATAATCATTCCGTTTTACAGATGCTTCTGCACCTACTTCGTAGCAATGGATAGCAGTTTCCCTGTCTCCTCCCTTTTCAAATGCTTCTGCTGCCTTCTGGAGGAGCTGTAACCCTTGATCTGGCTGTGTCCTGTATAGGGTGATAGCATTGTCCTGGTAGATTGAAGCAGCCTTCAGATAGTACTCTTTTGAAGGACCTCCCATTCTTTCGATGCATGTGGCTGCTTTTTCAAGCATTTGGGCTGCCTTCAGAGGATCCATTTT
This sequence comes from uncultured Thermococci archaeon, assembly GCA_964516825.1. Taxonomy (GTDB): domain Archaea; phylum Methanobacteriota_B; class Thermococci; order Methanofastidiosales; family SZ-28-30; genus SZ-28-30. The sequence continues at coordinate 5,513 of CAZFAR010000083.1, read as the reverse complement.
TATAACCAGATTAGCAGTATCCACATAACACTGGGCTGCCCTCTCAAAGCTCCTAGAATTCTCAAAACATTGCGCTGCGCCCTCAAAACTCCTTATAGCTTCCACAGGGCTTGGCTTGGAAAATACAGAGCCTTTGAGAGCTTTTCGTGCATCGTCCAGGTATTTCTCGCAGATTTCCATTGGAGTATTCTTGATGAACAGACTTATATAATTTTGGGAACGCATAGGTTCCCATTATTGGGCATTGTCTCATCGTCATGTTGTTACACGTGTAACAGTTTTGGTTTACCCATTTTCCAATTTGACACGTGTTATTCTTCTTAGAAATGCCAAGCCCAAAACTTTATAAAGATTCTCTCACAGAAGAAATTAGAGGTGATTTGGAATGATGTTTAATTGGATAGAATACCCCGAAAACTTTACCCCTGCGGGGTGCTGGATTGATATATGTGGCAACTTCTGTGGACTTCAATTCTGTTGGGAACAGAGTTGTGGGTCACACTTTTGCATAGCCTATATTCATAGCGTATAAGAAAAGGTGATACTCATGATGTTCAATTGGATAGAAAAACCTCACTCTGGAAGCATGTTCTCATGTTTCTGTCTGCTTGAGGTCTGTCTTTCAGAACTCTGCTGGACCTATGATGCTTGCCCTTCAAGGTGTGATGCTTTTGGATGTCCCAGCAAATGTGGAATGATCTTTTCAGCCGGAATTGCGTGCTTTTAGTAGATTTTCGCAAACATCCATACACATGAAACCTTCCAGGTATACGTTCATCTTCCCGCTGGAGAAACAGATATATCTGATCTATAATTCACTGAGCGGAGGATTCGCAGAGGTGGATTCAGATACACTGGAATTACTGAAAAGAATTGAACGGGGACTACTTATCAACGTTGAAGACAATGATACAGCTCTTGTGCTGAAGAACCTGGAAGAAGGAAGGTTCATTATGCAGGAAGACTTCAATGAACTTGCCTACCTCAAAGTAATGACGAGTGCAAGAAGGTTCGGATCTCGTTCTCTAGGTCTGACCATTGCTCCTACTCTTGAATGCAATTTTGCCTGCACATATTGCTATGAAAACCACGTGAATGTCACAATGAATGCAGAAACTATCTCAGCTCTAAAACACTTTCTGGAAAAAGAAACAACAACGATAGAGCAGCTGGGAATTGCATGGTTTGGAGGAGAACCACTTCTTTGCATGGGAATCCTAAGAGATATTTCCCATTCCATCTTAAGACTGCAAAAAGAGCATGGATTTCATTTTGAATCAGGAATTGTCACCAATGGCTACCTACTAACCAAGAAAAAGGCAGAAGAACTCCATAAACTGAATGTCACCAAGATCCAGGTGACCATAGATGGACCTGAGGAAGTGCATGATAGGAGAAGACCACTCAAGAACGGAAAAGGAACATTCTACAAGATACTGAACAATCTTGTAGAGACCTCAGACATTCTCAAAGATACATCTATCAGAGTAAATATTGATATATCAAACGTGAAACGCGTACCTGAGCTTTTTGACATCCTGGATACCTACGGACTCAAGGAAAAAGTTGGCATATACTTTTCCCCAGTCCAAGTCTTCAGCAACATGTGCAAGGATATATCTGCGAATTGCTTGGGTTATGAAACATTTTCCAGACATGAAATTCATCTTTACAGGAAAGCTGTTGAGAGCGGTATTAGAGTCTGGAGATATCCTGCTCCTTTGTTCGGGTACTGTGGGGCTGTAAACCTTCACTCATTTGTTGTTGATCCGTATGGAAACTTCCACAAGTGTTGGAACACAGTCGGCATGGAAAACGAAGCAGTAGGAAAAATAGGAGAATCTCCGAATATGAATGCTGTCCTCTTGAAATGGCTTTCTTGGGACCCATTTGAAGACAGGGAATGCAGGGACTGTAAGTTCCTTCCCATATGTATGGGAGGATGCCCTTATCTCTTGAGAACACAAGAGAGAAACTGTGATCCCTGGAAATACAACCTTGGAGAAATGCTCAACCTTTATTACATCTCAAAAAAAGCTCACACAAAATTCCTTCAGCAGTGATTCCATGCTGTTCAAACTTGCCAGAAACAACATTTCGAGAAAAAAGACGAAAAGTCTTCTTGCAGTTATTGGAATAGCTGTGGCTATCTTTGTGCTCAGGATATCAACTGGATTAGTCACTGCAATCGAAGAGAGAGCACTGGAACCAGTAAGAATCATTTATGGTGCAGATGTATTCATTATTCCACCGAATGCTGCAATAGTTGAAGAGAAACCAGGAAGCTATAACCTGATCTTTGGAGATGAAAGAGGTGACTATTTTCTAGAACCTCAGCCCCTCAAAGAAAACCTTGCACGCATGGGAATTAAGAACACATATCCTATGCTTTTTGTCAAGTGCTACCTTTTGGATAACAATGAGATGAATATCTTGGTGGGAAGAGATATTGAGAAAGATACCACTATATTTCATATAGATGAGCGTACCCAGGGTAGATACTTTACTGAGGTAGACAATGGGAAAAATGTTGCAGTCATTGATATCAGTAACAAACAATGGAGTGAAGCACACATCAGAGTAGGCGACACCTTAAAAATACTCTTACCCCGTATATTGATAGAGAATGAGAGACTTGTTCTCGATTTTGGTTCTGGAACAGTTAAAGACTTTGAAATCATCGGGCTATACTCTGGAGGTTTATTCAGTACTTCAACGATCTGGGTTCCTGCACAGACATTACAGCAGTACGCTGGCATTGACAAAGCTACCTACATGGCAATCATTACTGATGGTCCACGAGATGCAGAAAAAGTGAAAGCAAAGGTGGAACAGGACCTGGCTGTAACAGCAATTACCATGTCTGATGTCATGAGTATGATATCAAAGGATTTTGCAGAATTCAGGCAATTCATCAGAACGATAGTGATAATAACATATTTTGTTTCAGCACTCATACTAGTCAATGTCATGCTTGCATCCATCCATGAGAGAAGGCATGAAATTGGCATTCTCAAATCAATTGGTGCCAAGACCATGGACATAGTCGTAATGACTGTTTACGAATCAGCTCTTCTGGGATTGGGTGGAGGATTGATTGGATTCTTTTGCGGAAATCTTACAGTAGCTGCTCTTACTGGAATCCTTTTCTTTGATACAGGAACAGCTATTGCAGACATTGGCATCGTCATCATTGTCTGCAGTATAGCAGGGCTCTACCCTGCAGTAAAAGCTTCGCGGGTGCCTGCGCTGGAGGTTTTACGATATGAATGAATTGATGAGAACTGAAAACCTCTCCAAGATCTTTAGAATGGGTGGAGAAGAAATTCATGCTGTCAGAAATGTTAATCTGACCATAGAAAAGGGAGAAATCCTCTGTATTGTTGGACCTTCTGGCTGCGGAAAGTCAACACTCCTGGGACTCCTGGGAGGGTTAGACAGACCTACCTCTGGGGAGGTGTACTTCAAAGATGTGAAGTATTCCCGTTTATCCGAGGATGCACTTTGCGAGTTGAGACGGCATTCCATAGGAATAGTCTTTCAGTTCTACAATTTGCTTCCCACACTTTCTGCTTATGAAAACGTGAGACTGCCCATGGATTTAGTGAAAGCTCCAAGGAATGAAGCAGAAAAGAGAATCTGGCATCTTCTAGAAACAGTAGGAATAAGGGAAAGAGGGTTTCACAGACCTTCCCAGCTCTCAGGAGGTGAACAGCAGAGAGTAGCTTTGGCGAGGGCTCTTGCCAACGATCCCGAGATTGTCCTGGCAGATGAGCCTACAGGGAATCTGGATTCCAAGACTGGAAGGAACATGCTGCATTTGATACAGTCCTTGAATGAAACAAATGGACAGACATTCATCATAGTGAGCCACGATAGGAGAATTTTGAGAATGGCCCACAGAACAGGGTACATGAAGGATGGAGGAATCATTCGTGTGGAATCTGGCACTTAGATCGATCAAAGGCAGTAAATCTCGCTGTTTACTGGGTGCTGGGGGTGTTGCTACTGCTGTCCTGGTTTTTCTATTGTTGTCCAGTTCTTTTTCAGGGTTAGTAGAAAAATCAATAGACCTTTACAGGGGCACTCAAGTCTGGGACATACTGGTCATTGATGATGATATGAGTGAAGAGAAGATTTCTGACATTGAAAAAATAGAAGGTATATTGATGCAGCCAGGCATTAGAATGGATGGAGGAGTGAAAGGAGGTGTATTACCTTTTTTGGGCCTGAAAGAGAACATTCTTGACCTCGACATAAATGGGAGCTTTCCTGAAGGTGATCAGATAGTGCTTCCTGAAAGACTTAAAGATCAGTGGAATTATTCTGTAGGAGACAAAATTCAGGTATCGTTCATTAAAGAGGGTATACTTGCCATTGAAACGTTTGAAGTGAGCGGTACAGTTACAGATAGTGATGCGGCTGTGATTAGCCTGGAGAAGGCACAGGAATTCTGCAGTTGCACGTACAATGCAGTTTTCATTATCCTGGGGGAAGCTGATTTTGACAACGTGATAAGAGAAATTGAAAAGATGCATCCAGATGAAATAGTTTCTTATGAAACTCTCGTTAGGTCAGTGCAGAAGGAATATGGACTCACACAGTTTTCCATGAATCTGGCTTCATCTCTTGTTTTTTTGGTTGCAGGTATTGGAATGTTTGCCACGATGATGATTTCAGTAACGGGGAGAAAAAGAGAAATCGGCATATTGAAGGCAGTTGGAGTCAGGAGTGGTGAATTGTTCTTGCTGTTTCTGATGGAAAGTGTACTTGTTACAGGCATTGGCGCTCTTATTGGTGTAGGTGTTTCTGCGTGTATAACTTTCTCATTGAATATGACTGGTAGATTATTCATTCTGGAGAGCAGTATGGTTGCAAAGAGCATTGTTCTGTCTTTTTTGGTCACCTTTCTTTTTTCTTTATATCCATTATGGATTGCGAAAAGAGTAAGTGCTACAGATTGTATGCGATTAAGAGGAGACATAACTAGATAGGTCAAAGGTGACCTATATGTTTTGGATTTTGAGACAGGTGACATACTCTGGTCCAAAAGCTTGGGAGGAGAGTATCTGATTAAGCTTGGATTCATAAACGCTGTTCCGTGTTCACCAGCTATTGCTGATGGAAAAATATATGTTGGAACTGCCAGTGGCTTATTCTCATGCTTTGATCTGGAAACAGGAGATATGCTGTGGCAGTACCAGACTGAAGGAGCAATTTTGGCTTCTCCTGCTGTCGTTTACGAGAAGGTGTTTGTCGCTTCAACAGATGGGAAATTATATTGTTTTGGAATTGATCCTGAAACATATTTTGAGAAAGCTGCAAAATACGAAAAACAAGGGGATGCTGAAAGAGCCAGGGAGTTCTATACGAGAGCTAAGGATCACTATTACCAGCAGGGAAACACGAGTAAAACCAAGTAAAACCAGAGTAAAACCAATGTCAGTAACTATCAACATGGCAAGATCAGTATTGGAGCTCCATCACATCCTTATATAGATCTAGAGCTTCTG
>CAZFAR010000082.1:0-9915 GCA_964516825.1 uncultured Thermococci archaeon | reverse complement strand
CGGCTCCAGCTAATACAGCTCCAATTTTCCTTAATCTCATATTCTTTCCTCCTTACTTGGGAAGCGAGACACACACTCTTGTAACAAGATAGGCACTTGCTACATCGAAATTCTGGGAATTCCGAACACTTCCCAAAAGGTATACACTGTACTTCTCACGGTAGTCCTATATAAATCTTTCGTTTGATTAGACTCCAAATATTCGTCAGATAAAGGAAAAACCCTCCGTTTCGCAGAAAATTTTTATCGGTTGTCTAGGTGGTCTTCGTCAATTGACTATGCTCCTTGCTTGTGGTTTTGGAATCAGAGTGTACAAATCTATGCATTTCTTGTATTCAAGAATATGTATAAAAGAAACTTGGATATTCATGTCCGAATTCCTCAGTATTGTAGCCGTATAAATCTGAAAAAAACAAAAAAGTGAAGTAGAGCCATCAAGCTCTACAGTTCAGAAATCAACCGTTCTGCTGCTTCTCGTGTTGCGTCTCTGTCTGCACCTGCCACCATCAGGACATCTTTTCCTGTGCCGTAGGGGTCAGTGTACAGTTTGAAGTCTCCTTCCAATGAAGTGTAAGCCCAGTCTACCGGACTCCCATCATCGGGAGATATGCCCAAATCCTCTAATTCCTTGGAAAGCTGGTTGGCTACTGGTCCTCCTATCAGGATCAGGTTGAAATTCTGTTTGTCCAAGGAGTCGATCTCGATGTCCAGTTTCACCAGTTCTGTTTCATCAATGTCCACTTGGATGACCCTGGTGTAGGTACCTGCTGCAACTTCCATCACTGTCTCCCAGTCTAACCCATCATTGGTGAAGCCATCATGAGGATCCGGGTCACCGTCTTGGTCATCATCCCAGGTAATGTCGCTCATTTCAATCTTGAAATAGTCCAAGGGGCCTGAGAACACGAAGCGGGTAAGACACTCTGCCATTTCCACGATGTCGCAGAGGGCAACATTCAGTTCTACCATGACCTGGCCAGGGCAGTGGTAGCCAATTATACCTGGTATTAAGGTTATAGGGTCCACGACTGAAGCAACAACAGGGTCTTCAATGTCGGGGTAAGTAGACATAGCATTGAACGGGTAGTCGCAGTACCAAATGCTTGGTGGCTGCGGTATGGGAGTATCAGCGTCGTTTGTTCCAATAGGCAGTATAGGCCCGCGACCATCTCTATCCAGATCGTTGGCTTCTGGGAAGTAGGGACCAACCCCAGGCCAGACTGCATTCAGTCCGTAGTATTCGTTTCCAATGTGTCCGTCGTTGTTGTCCAAAAAGCCATTGCCGATGAAGTTTCCTGCCGGAACGAGGGCCTGCCAGCGAGTAAGACCCAACTGAGGCCACAATCCAGTTCCAGGCGGCTGATATAACCACGTGAAGACCATAGGGGGGTCTGTGTAGTACCGCATATCCCATCCAGCTTGATACGCATCCAGAAACAGCTGGTAGTTGTTGGGCTCTGTCACAAAGGGTACACAGCACAGGTGGTTGTAGAAGACAACCTTATCCTGAAGCGTATACACCTTGACTTCAATACCGGTAGTTCCGTTAGCTCCAACGAATACTTTGACACCATCGAGGACAAACATGGGGACCTCGAACAAGTACCAGAAATCGTCAACATCGTCCCTGTATCCCTCAATCTGCAGATCACCCCAAACATCGTTCTCTGCCCGCCCGACAACCCACTTGTTGTAGTAGTAGTCGTCAGTTATGCCATCACCATTGATATCAATGGGAAAGACCAAAACTTCACCTGACCATCCCTGCTGCTGCAGATTCGGTGAGAATCCATGCTCTGGATCCAGTACCATCCAGAAGCTGTAGGTTTCGCCATCAGGATCTGTGACCTCGAACCATGCCTTGTTGTGGTCTACATCTACATCCTTCAATAGAACAATGTAGTCTCCATATTCTTCGGGCTGATCCTTGTACAAGTACTGTTCAAAGTAGTAAGTCGGTGTTCCAGTGACCACGTATGGCGTTCCGAAAAGCTCTCCAATTTCGCCTGTTCTCAAGTTCAAATCCCACACTGCAAAAGCGTCTACCACAGTGTGAAGTTTTCCGAAGAACATGAACTTTGGTAAAGCATCAATGATGACATACCATGGATCTGGCACATAATAGGGATAGACATACTCATAGTCGAGATCCACAATATGCATGCCTCCTGGATAGTTTTTTGTCTGAATACACTCGATCATGGGAGGAACGAAGACATTATCTGCCCTGTATATCAGGCTCGGAATGAGCATGTTGTTCAAATTCAATGGTGAACCCGGTGCGGGCGGATTTCGGAACAGCTTTATGTCTCCTCCCAGAAGATCTGCAAGATAATCCTGTACATTTGTCCCAGTGAAGGGATCAAAGACAGATAAGTTGTCGAACCTGAACTGGATTTCCTCGTGAGTCTCCCAGGGATCGAACACTCCATCCTGGTCTCCCCAGAATCCGTGGTCGTAGTCATCGAACCACCACAGGCTGATCAGCGTGTAATCTATCCATGGCATATTGAGGATTCCAAATGGTGGGGGTGAGGAAGGGTTTCTATCCCAGCTGTTGTACGGAGTAGCATCTGGAACATCCAGTACAGGGTATCCCAGGCGCTCGCCATTGAGCAATCCAATTGGAACTTCCCAGTCATAAAGTGGAATATGCTGATGCAGTGCTGTGTATCTTTTCTTTGGCAGCTGCACCTCCTCAGTTCTCACAGCCATTGTACCAATCTTGGCAGCGATCATTGAGGCAGAGACGACGTCCATGGCAGCAGCTCCACTGCCTACTGTTATGATGCATGCAGGTGATCCATCTGGGTTGATGAAGAATTCATTTGGTGGCGGATAAATATCTGCTGCTACTGTAGAGAGCGTTGCACCTAACAAAGCAGCACCTAATAAGACAGCTCCTATTTTTTTCAACTTCATTTCTTTAGTCCTCCTACCTGTTTTTTCCGTTGTTTTGGGTCCCATCTGGTATGTTACTTTCTCTTTTGCATGAACTAGTATATAAGCTTTTCGGTATTAATAACCAACAATGATAATCAGTAAGAGAAATCAGCTCGGCAATTGTCTTAGAGCTGACTAGCAATCGACTCAGAAATGAAACTGTGCACTACTTCAGATAAATCCATGCCAATATTCTGGACTTCTCGCATGGACAAGGTAATAGATTCAGGTTCTTCAATGCTCATGGCTATTGGCACGAGTTTGACAACTGCCAGAAAGACATCTTCGATATCCTCAAAAAGGAGTTCTACTCCTATCAATCCAGTCCAGTCAGGACCTTCAGTCCTCTGCGAATTCATCTTGTTGACGTAGGCTCCCGATGCATTCACTGATTCCATGACTGCCTCTTTCAACTGTTCTTCAGAATCGGCGCGACCTTCAAAAACCATTTTCATGAGGACTCCCCCGTAGTTCAGGGCTTCATCAATGAATTCAGGATCTAGCCCTGGTTTTTCCTGAATTCTTCCTCCTTTCTGCTGAATTGCAATGCCCAGTTTCTTGCTGAGTTTACTGATGCGGGAAGAGATGTCCCCAAATACCTCAAGGAGATCCTTTCTCTCCAGGGTTATGATTCCCTCGTACAGATCGATAGCTGTAGGTGTTAACCGCATGCAGAGACTGGCATAGGTTCTGAAATCTCCCTTTATTCGCAGTTGCAGAATACCTGAGTAATAGGTTGTACCATCATGCTGATGTTGGGTGATCTCTTCAAAATGAGAGCTGGTAACATTGATGCCCTGTTCAACTTCCTTGAGTAGTTCTTGGAGAGATGTCTCTACTGCTGCACTGCTGTTGCTCTGAGCCTCAACATAGAAGGTGCAGTCAATCATAGAATGCATCCCAATCAAGAACTTATAAATGTTTGGCTGTTGCAGATTTTATAAATGGTTCTTCTGTGAACAAACAGGCAAGAAAAACAAGTTATCCAGAATTGTTACACATGTAACATGTTCTGCAGTGACGGATCTCAAGATACTTCTGGTTGTCCTTACATGACTTCAATCATGCCTTGCTCGATCAGTTTTTGAATAACATTCTCTCCAAAAGTCTTCTCCAGATACTTCTTGGGGACAGATCCATGTTTCCGCAAATATCTGATGACCTGAGCATCAATCCCCTTCATCTCTCCAAATCTTTCCAGATACTCCAGAGATCGTTCTCTTCCTGACATGCTCAATACACATACAGGTTCTTTTCGAGCAGTCTTGTACACAGTACCCCGTAAGAATAACCGGGTGAGCACAAAATAGAGCAGTATCAGCCCGATCGCGATCAGAATGTACTGCAGATTCGTAATGATGAGATCCTTCAACGAATTGAGAATATCTCGGACAATAGTTATCGCTGTCTCCCGGATACCATACACTGAAATCATAATACCCTTTTTCTGTGTCTGAATATAAATGTTGCTGCTCACAGACCGACGAACTATTGAGGCTTTCTCAATTCTGTCACAGGTGAACTGCTCATTTCATTTATAACCTAATTCTCGTGAAATTCGCAGACTCCTAGAGAAGCCACATGAATGGAGACTGAATGAATGGACGAATCTTTAAAAGGTCAAAGTGAAAGAAATCTCATGAAACTAGGTCAGGCACAGTTCGATGATAAGACCTGTAGTGTCCTCATGGATGAGAAGATATATGAAATCCTTCTGGCTCCAAGAGGTCTTGAAGATGTGACCCTGGAAAGAGATAAGAAAGCAGATGAAATCGCTCAGAAAGCTGTGAAGTGGATCGAATCTGGGGAGACCTTCTTCTTTCCTTTCCATGTGAGAGGAACTCCTTTTCAGCAGAAAGTGTACGAGGCAATTCTGACTATCCCCAAGGGGAAGGTTACCACTTATGAGGCCGTGGGCAGAAAAATAGGCACTAGAGCATACAGAGCTGTGGGACGGGCGCTGGGAGCAAATCCGATCCTCCTTTTAGTACCCTGTCATAGAGTGATTGGCTCTGACAGAGGGCTGACTGGATTTGGCGGCGGAATTGACTTAAAAAGAAGAATTTTGGAGGCTGAAGGAGTGGAATTTGAAGGAAAAAAAGTGAAAAAAGAATATGTTCTGGAAAAAATCTGATTGATTTCCTTTGATTACTCTCGGAACTATACCAATTGCCAATTCCATCATAGGACATCACTCTGAATGCATGGAGAAAAAGGAAAATCAAGTTCACAATGAAAGGGAAATGCTGGAAAGAAGCAGGCCTTCTACGTTTCAGTCTGTTAATTACTGCTCTGGAAACTACAGAACAAGACCCTTACGAGCATTTATATATCTCTCTGAAGATATTTACTTGCTTGAGGAGGAAACCATGGTAAAGATAACTGAAAATTGTCTACACAGAAGAGGTGATAAGCATTCTTTTTGAATCAGGTGATATACCCCATGTTCCTGGAGAGAGGATTGCAGAAGAGAAAGAAGGGGGAATGTACTTAATACTGGCTCCCGAGCTTCCCAACTGCATCAGCGTGAATGCTACAGGAAGGGAGATCATCGACCTCTGTGATGGTAAAAGATCTATTAAAGAGATAACAGAAGCAATCTCCTTGAGGAAGGGAGAGAATCCTGAGGAAAATCTTCCTGCAATTCTAGTATTTTTCAATTATTTGGAAGAAAGGAAATTTGCCTTTACAAGACCATTAAAATTAGAGGAATTTTCACCAAGAAAGCCGGAAAAACTTGCCACCCTATGGTTGAACATAACCCACGAATGCAACTTGCACTGCCTTCACTGCCACAGCTCCTTTGGGTCTCCTCTAGAAAGCGAGTTAACAACCCGTGAGATCATCGCTCTCATGGAGGAGGTTTCCCATTTTGATGAGTGCAGCCTCGTCATCTCAGGGGGAGAGCCCTTCTGCAGGAAGGATATTGCAGAAATCGTGAGTAGAGCCTCAGAATATTTTGGTGATAAAGCACTCATAGTGACTAATGGAACACTGATCACTGATGAGCTTGCAGAACATTTGGCTCAGTCAAGAATAGATGTACAGATAAGTCTAGAAGGACCAGATGAAGAATCCAATGACGCTATAAGAGGGAAGGGTGTCTTCGGAAAGGCTCTCAAGACCATCAGGAAGCTGAAGAGTCTAGGATTGACCCCTCTTGTGAGGATGACCCTTCTGAAATCAAATGTAAACAAAGTGAGGGAGATCATGGAATTTGTCAATCGAGAAGGACTGGGTGCAGTAGTACTGGGAACACTCCAGATGTCAGGAAGAGCGCATGAATTTTTAAGAAAGATCGATCTAACGACTGATGAACTGATAAAGGCTTACAGAGAAATTCGGAAGCTCGACCCTGATTCTGCCTTCATAAAATTTGGTGAGAACATAAGACCTGCTGTAACCAGATGTGAAAAACTGGATCTGTGCGGAGCAGGTACTGGAATACTCTCCATAGGAGCAGATGGAGGTGTCTATCCCTGTCCAGGATTGATTTATCCTGAATTTCTGGCAGGAAATATCAGAGAGAAAAGCCTTGAAGAAATCTGGAAGGAATCTTCTGTCCTCAAGGAGATAAGGTGCCTGTCTGTCTCAAAAATACCTGGATGCAAAGACTGTTCCATACGGTATCTATGTGGGGGAGGATGCCTGGTAGACATATTCTGGGAGCATGGGAATCTGTACGGAAAAACTCCCCGATGCGAGTTTCTACGTGCCATGAAATGGGATGAACTCAAGAGAACAGCATACGAGAAAAAGCAAATGAGATAGATCCTGCGATCAGGCTTTCTGAAAAGACTAATCCCCTAACGTTTCCTCATCGGAGCTTTCAAAATTTCCATTTTTTATGCCATTTTCCTTGTTATGTCAATATTTTTGCCACAGTACTCACATTCTATCCTCAGAGTGTCTGTCCCCTTGATTTTTTTCCTCTTAAAAGGAACAACTGATTCTCCCTGTTTCCCGCAGTGAGGGCAGGTGTACTTTGCTTCAGCTGATAATGTCTCTTCATACGCTTTCTTGTCCACAGTGTGGCCACATTCTGGGCAGACATATATTCGTGCTCTTATCTTTACTTCACCCTTCTCATCCCTCGGTTTTCCCATTAATCCCTTTCCACACTTGGGACATTCTCTTCTCTTCACCCAGCACAGAACCTGTCCTCCCTCATCAAATTCTCGATTGGTGTAGTATATCAGTTCTTCCATGCTTTCAGGTTCTTGTAGAGCCATAGTATGCACCTCTTTTCATTTCATAGTGTCAGTTCTACCCTTAAAGGAGTAGCTTGTATACTATTCCTGTAACAGTTTATAATTCTTTTCCTTCTCATGAGAGTTAACAGAGCAACGTATCCTGTAATTCGCATGTTACACGTGTAACAACATTATAGTACCGTCCTTTCAAGTCTCCATCCTTGGAGGAGTAGTTGTGTACAGTCTAGGTTCAAGGGTCAATGTTTCCATGAAACACATTACGCTTCTAATTTTTTCGCCCTTGTCAAGCGAAGTACTCTCGTCTGGTGGAAGTAGTTTATTCTCGAACATGCAGATATTTTCTGGATAGATACAGGTAAATTCCAATAAGGGGCAGACCACAGGCAGAATAAACTACCATGGTTTCGAGGCGGCTTCCCAGAATGCCTGTGAAGTGCTCGAAAAGAAACAAGGGCAGCATCACGATAATGTACTGCATCCTTGGTACGAATACAATCTTCAGGAAAAACAGCGTGAGCACTGTTCCCAAAATACAGGATAGACTGGTGGCAGAAGCTGCCCCCATCAGCGCAAAATGAGGAATTAAAAGAAAACACAGAAAAATGCAGAATAAAGCAGCTGCCACTGCAATGCCCATGGAACGTTCAGGATGTCCCAGTCCCTGGAGTGCAGAATACCCTATAAAGAATAGAGAGTAAAACAGCATCCCAACAGACAGAATCTGCAGACTGGCATATCCCTGAAAATTCCCAAACAGAACATACAGGATTTCCCTGGAAAAGGCAGCCAATGTAACAGTAATTGGCAACGTTACTAAGAGACAGACCTCAAAAGAACTCTCTATGGATCTTGATGTACCAGCTCCTCTGTACTTCAATTCTGATACCTTAGGTACTAGGAGGGCAGACAAAGCTGCACTGAACCCAAAAATCAGGTGAGCAGTAGGAACTGCCATACCGTACAGCCCTACCTCTTCGGGAGTAACAAATCGCGCCAGTACCAGAATATCAACGTTCAGTAGTGCCCACAAGCCTACAACCCCTGCGAGAACAGGAAGAGAAAATTTCAGTATTCTCACCATCTCTCTTACCATCATTTTTACAGGAATGCCAAATCGCAGAACTATAAGGAAAGCTGTTACCCCACTCAGAAAATAACCAAAGAAAATGCCCTGGGCAGCCCCATTTAATCCTGTATACTGGACCAGGACATACGAGAAAGAAATCATGAGGACCTGGTACAGTATCAGAGAAAAGGCTACCAATCCTGCTCTTTCATGTCCCAGAAAAATTCCAGTACACACAGAGAGCAGTACAGCAAAAGGCACACCAAGAGCCAGAATTTTCAGGACAGATTCAGAACCCTGAAATTCTGCCCCAAAAAAGCGAGTGAATAACCCAGTAGAAGAATAGAGGATTGTACCCATGATGATTCCCAAAAGCAAGAGGGAGAAAGTGCTGAAGATCTTCTCTTTTTGCCCCAGTTTATACTCGGAGGCAAACTTTGATGCAGTGGGAGTGACACTCATTGAAGTAAAGAGCAAGACGAAACTCTGGTACGGTAAAGAGGCTGACAGTACGCCAAATTCTTTTAAAGGCAGAAAAGTGGACATGATCACCCTGTATAAATACTGGAATCCTCTTCCCGCAACATTGACTGCGAACAGGAGTAAACTCTTCTTAATCATGTGCTGTACTCCCAGGAGGTCAAATATTTCTTTTGTCTCTCTGTTAATTTATCTGTTCTGATATTCAGAGCCTCCAATGCCAATTCTGCCACTCTCCTATCCAGCTCCTCAGGTACAGAAATCAGTCGAGCCTCCAATTCATTCTCCAGAAGGTAGCGGGCAGATAAGCACTGGAGAGCAAAAGACAGATCCATGATTTCAGCAGGATGCCCATCTGCACAGGCCAAATTAACTAGTCTACCCTCTCCCAGGACGTACAGTTTCTTGCCATTAATAGTATATTCTTCCACATTCTTTCGCACTCTTCTGGATTCTGCCATCTGTCTCAATGATTTCATGTCTATTTCAACATCGAAATGGCCTGCATTGCAAAGAATTGCCCCATTTTTCATAGCTTTGAAGTGTTCTTCTCTGATTACTTCAATATTTCCAGTACAGGTTATGAAGATGTCTCCTATTGTACTTGATTCAGCCATGGGCATGACAGCCATTCCTTCCATGTGAGCTTCCAAAGCTTTTACCGGGTCTATTTCAGTGATGATGACATGAGCTCCCATACCGCGGGCACGCAGTGCCATTCCTTTTCCCACCCAGCCGTATCCTGCTATTACCACATTCTTTCCTGCGATCACCAGGTTAGTGCTGCGCATGATCCCTTCCAAGGCAGATTGTCCTGTACCGTACCTGTTATCAAACAAATGCTTGCAGTATGCATCGTTCACTGCAATGACAGGGAATCTGAGAATACCTTCTTTCTGTAATGCTTTCACCCGTGTGATCCCGGTAGTCGTCTCCTCACATGCCCCCCTTACTGAAGTGATATTTCTTTTTTCAGAATGCAGTAATGAAGTGAGATCACCGCCATCGTCGATGATGACATCAGGCTGCGCTTCTACTAATGTGTTCAAGTTCTTGTGGTAGGATCCTGCATCTATACCATACCAGGAGTAGACATGAATGCCTTCTTCAGCTAGAGCAGCACACACAGTATCATCTGTTGACAGGGGATTGGACCCGGAAATGTAAACATCTGCTCCTCCAGCCTGGAAGACCACTGCCATGTAGGCAGTC